>RFKO01000004.1 GCA_003694235.1 Anaerolineae bacterium | reverse complement strand
GTATCCTTTTGTTACTCCTGGTTTCTCACTTCGGTCTCGATCACACGCACTGCGCCGGCCTCGGAGAGCACCCGCGCCACCCTGTCCTTTGTCTCCGCCTGCACCAGGGCGATCATATTGCCGCCGCGCCCTCCGCCGGAAAGCTTGGCTCCCAGCGCCCCGGCTTCCCTGGCCGCCCGCACCAGAGCGTCCAGGTGGTGAGAAGAAACGCCCATCTCTTGCAAAAGGGCGTGGTTCTCGTTCATCAGCGGGCCAAGGCGCTGCGGCTGCCCGGCTTCGATGGCCTGTCGGGCAGCGCGGGCGATGCTGCCCGCGGCCGCGAACAGGCGCTCGTAGCGCGCCGGTTCGGCCTGCCAGGCGGCGCGCACATCGGCCACCGTCTCCTTCGTAGGGCTGGCCACACCGGTATCTGCGATCAGCAAGGTGAAGGGCTGCCGGATGGAAAACGTCTCCAACGGCCGCCCCTTGATGAAGAACACCGGCTGCCGATAAGTCACCACGGTATTGTCGATGCCGGAAGGCGTGCCATGATGAATCTTTTCCACTTCAAAGGCCAGAGCGCTGACCCGCTCATCTGCCAGCGGCCTCCCCAGATAGGCAGCCAGGGCGCGGATCAGAGCCACCGAAACCGCCGCTCCTGACCCCAGGCCGGAGGCCACCGGAATGCTCGAGGAAATCCGCACCATGCAAGCAGGAATGTGCTCGACGCTCAATTCCGTCATCACGCCGCGTATCGCCGCCGCCAGCGGGTGATCGGCGGGTAACGCATCCAGCGTGGTCTGCAAACCGACATCCGGCGCGTGGATGCTCACCTGTCCGCGCGGGGCGCGGGGCTGTGGCAGCACGGTGACCCGCGCGCGCACCTGCGTCACCGGCACGGCGATGGCCGGCTGACCGTACACCACGGCGTGCTCGCCAAACAGAATGATCTTTCCAGGGGAGGTGGATGTAAATGCGGGCATGGTAGAAAAGTGAGCAGTGACCAGTGAGGAGCGAAAAGTAAGCAGTGAGCAGTGAACAGAGGGGTTAGAAGATGTAAAAGATGAGCAAAACGGCCAGGCCGTACAACGCCACAACCGCCTGCAACGGCCGGTCGCTGAAGACCACATCTTCCGGCGCGCCACCGATGTTCTTGACCTGCAACAGATATTGATAACGAAACACGCCGTACATCACAAAGGGGATGGTCAGCATCATGGCGTGGTTCTCCGGCAGGTTAGGCGCCGAAAAAGTGTACAGACTGTAGGTAATGATGGTCATACCGGCGGCCAGCGCGATAATCTGGTCGAGGAAGGGCAGGGTATAGCCATCCAGCACGCGGCGGGCATTGGCGCCTTCCACCTGCGCCGCCAATTCGGCGCGCCGCTTGCCAGCGCCGATCAGTAACGCCAGAAAAGTGGTGAAAATGTAAATCCAGGGCGAAAAGCGCTGTACATCCACCAGGCTGACGCCGGCAGCCACACGCAGCACATAGAACGAGGCCAGAACAAGGATATCCAGCAAAACGATGTGCTTCACCCAAGCAGAGTAAGCCAGGTTGAGCACAAGATAAATCACCAGCAACCAGAAGAAACCGTTGGAAAGCGCGTACGCAGCCGGCAGACTGCTGCTCAACAGAATGACCACCACGACCCAGGCCACCGGCACGGGCAGTTTCCCCGAGGCAATCGGACGAAAGCGCTTGGTGGGATGTTGACGGTCGCTTTCCACATCGGCGATATCATTGAGCAGATACACCGCGCTGGCCACCAGGCTGAACACCACCACCCCAGCCAGCGTGCTGAGCGCCGCTTCTGCGTTGGTCAGTTTGCGATCGAACACCATAGCCGCGAACAGAAAGACGTTCTTGGCCCACTGGCGCGGTCGCATGGATTTCAGGATAGCAGAGAACATGGCAAAATCATAGCCGCGCAGGCGGATTTCGTCAATCCGGCCGCAGTCCGGGCAGCAAATGTACGTACACCGCGCCCGCCTGCAAATCAATTTGCTTCACCACCAGCTCAATATCGGGCAGCAAGAGTTCTTTCCCCTCCGGCGTGCGGAGGACCAGCACATCGTTTGCGCCGGTTTCCAGAAAACCCTCGATCACCCCAAGCGCCTCTCCTTCTTCGGTGAAAACCTGCAAGCCGAGCATCTGATGGAGGTAGATTTTCCCTTCCGCCAGCGGCGGCAGATCGGCGGAACGCACATACAACAGTTGATTGCGAAAAACCCCCACCTGCTCTCTGTCGCTATACTCTTCAAAAGCGATCAACATTTGCCCGCCGTGCCAGCGCGCCGAGCGCACCGAAACCGCCAGGCGTTGTTCGCCCACATAAAAGCGCGCCCCCGGAACGATGCGTTCAGGGAAATCCGTCCACACCGACATGCGCATCTCGCCGCTCACGCCATGCGGGCGGTGCAACTTGCCGACCACTAAGAACTCAGGCCCGCCGGGCGGCGGCGAGCCTGAGGAAGATTTACGTTTTTGTGCTTTGATGCGACGGGAGGTCATCGCGGGTCTTCGATATCCAGCGTGGCCGACTTGCCCTGGCGGGAAGCCGCCGCCTGAACCAGCTGGCGCATGGCGTTGGCCACACGCCCGCCTCTCCCAATCACCCGGCCCATATCTTCTCTGGCAACCCGAAGGCGCAAAAACACCCGGCTGCCGCGCTCGCGTTCTTCCACGCGCACGGCCATCGGGTCGCCGACCAG
>RFKO01000167.1 GCA_003694235.1 Anaerolineae bacterium | reverse complement strand
CTCGCCGGCCGCCAAGTGCCGGCCGCTGTTCGCCGCCCCATCCGGTTCCAGCGGCTTGCGGAAGGGAACATTGAGATGCACCGGACCGGGACTCCCGTCCAGTCCCTGTGCGACGGCCAGGGCGCGAGCGGCCAAAGCGTTCAGGGAGCGCAGCACTCGTGGGGAAGGATCGGCCTCCGGCAAGGGTACATCCACACTCCAGCGAGTAAAGCCGCCGTACAGCCGCCGTTGATCAATCGTCTGGTTTGCGCCGCTGTGGCGCAGTTCGGGAGGACGGTCGGCAGTGAGCAAAACAAGAGGCACATCGCTCTGAGAAGCCTCCACCACCGCGGGGAAGAATTCGGCCGCCGCGGTGCCAGAGGTGCACACCAGGGCAGTCGGCTTGCCATCTGTCAGCGACATACCGAGGGCAAAAAAGCTCGCGCTGCGCTCATCCAGGTGAATGAAATGACGAATCTCAGAATGCCGGACAAAGGCCAATGTCAGCGGTGTGGAGCGCGACCCCGGTGCGATCACCACCCGGCGCAACCCGGAGCGACAAAATGCCTCTACCAGCAACGTGGCCCACAGCGTCGCCGGGTTCATCAGCCCTCCAGACCCAAAGCCTCCATCAACGGGCGGAACTTGAGCGCGGTTTCCTGCCATTCGCTCTCCGGCTGCGAGGCCGGCAGGATACCGGCGCCAGCATACAAACGCCCCCGCCGTTCAGCAAACACCGCCGAACGGATGCCAACGGCCAGCAAGCCGTCGCCCTCCAGGTTGACCCAGCCCACAGGCGCGCCATACAGGCCGCGCGGCAGCGCTTCTTGAGCGGCGATAAACTGCATGGCCGCGGGGCGCGGATAGCCTCCCAGAGCAGGCGTGGGGTGCATCGCCAGGGCCGGCGCAAAAACGCCCGCCGAATGCAAGCGACCTTCGATCGGCGTGGCCAGGTGCTGGATGTTGGGGAGACGATGCAAATGCGGCCTTTCGGGGTAACACAGGGTGCTGCACAACGGTCGCAGGGACGAGCAAATGTGCGCCACCACAATCGCCTGCTCGCGGCGATTCTTGGGGCTGCGCAGCAGCGCCTCACCCAGCTGCCGGTCTTCTTCCGGGTTTTGGCCGCGGCGGGCCGAGCCGGCCAGTGCAATGGTCTCCAATGTGTGTCCGCGGGTGCGCACAAGCGTCTCCGGCGTGGCGCCCATGAAAACGCGCCCCGGCTGCGGTTCAAAATAGAAACGGTAGGTATGAGGATAGCGACGCTGCAAACGGGCGAACACTGCCACCAGGTCTGGAAGGCGCTCGAATTCCACCTCGCGGGCGCGCGCCAGCACAACCTTTTCCATCTCGCCCTGCGCCATTTTCTCTTTGGCCGCGGCGATCGTTTTGACCCAGCCATCGTAATCCGGTACATCCCGCCAGCGCGCCACCACAGGCAACTCCTGAGAGGAAACAACGTGCCGCGGAACGGAGGGCACATCCTCGCCTGGCCGTACCATCAACAGCGTGCTGCTGCGCGCCGTCTGCCGAAAGATAAAGCGGGGAAGAACAAAGCGCGGGACGGCCAAATCCCCCCAAATGGCATCGGCCCTCTCTCGGACAGAAAAGGGGAAACCGCCAAACAGACGTACCTGAGGGTGCAGGGAAATGCCGGAAAGGCGCAGATCGGCCAACTGCTCGCGCAGACTTTCCGGAGCGTGACCCTCGATCACCGCGGTCTGCCCCCAGGCGATCACCAGTTCACGCTCGTCCTGCCAGGCCCAACGCGGCTGTCCCTCTGCTGCCGCCAGCAACGTCAGCGGCTCGGCAACGTGAAACGGCACAACCAGGCTAACGGTCTCCGAAATGGTCATGTTCGCTCCCTTGATAACCAATGCTCCGCAACAACATACCGCGCAGGGTCGGCAAAATGCGTTCCGGCTGCGGCTCGCCCGTCTGGATCCAGCGCATCACCAACTCGTTGATTGCGCCAACCCAGGCATATGCCACGATCTGGGTGTCCACCGGCGGAATATCCCCATCCGCGATGGCCTCGTCGAGATGACGCCGGATGAGCGCCGCAAAACGGTCGAGAATCTCCAGCCGCTTGGCCTCGAAGGTTTGCCCCAACCCCACAGCCTGCACCAGGAAAATCTTGGCCAGGTTGCGGTACTCTCCAAAGACAGCCAGACCGGCGCTCAGCGCAGCCTCCACACGACGCATGCCACCGCTCTCCTGCTCGATGGCCTCGTTCAGGCGCGATTCCAGCCGCCGGGCAAACTCATCCACCAGGGAGAGAAAGAGTTGCTCTTTGCCGGGGAAATGAAAATACACCGAACCTTTCGAAGACTCGGCCTCGGCGACGATATCATCCATACGCGTGTTGTGGTATCCCTTACGGGCGAAGACGCGCAGGGCCGCGTCGAGAATGCGCTGGCGGGTGTGGAGGGCTTTCTGGTTCATTGGTTGGGTTGGTCATTTGGTCGGATTGGTCGGGTTGGTCATTTGGTCGCAGTGGTCCCATTGGTCACATTGGTCGTATGGTCAATAGACCGACCGGTCGGTTTAGTGAGTTATATCTTGAAAGAGGAGGTGTGTCAAGGCGGAGCGTGTCTTGCGTCTTGTGTCTTGTGCCTTGTGTCTTGTGCCAAGTGTCACGTGTCAAGTGTCACGGGTCACGTGTCATGTGTCATG
>RFKO01000166.1 GCA_003694235.1 Anaerolineae bacterium | reverse complement strand
TGGCGATCATCGCCACCGCCAGGCGTTGGTCGGCGGGGCAGCGCGCCGCGTTTCGCTACGGCCTGGCCGCGCTGCTGGTGGTCAACCGGCTGGCGCTGCACATCTGGTATCAGGTCAACGATATGTGGAGCGTGCAGTGGCAACTGCCGCTGCACCTGTGCTCGGTGATGCTGTGGCTGAGCATCTACATGCTGCTCAGCCGCAGTTACACCGCCTTCGAGTTCGTCTACTTCCTCGGTATTGGGGGCGCCAGCCAGGCGCTGTTAACGCCGGACGCGGGCATCTACGGCTTCCCGCACTTCTACCCGGTGCAGTTCTTCATCTCTCACGGCGGAACGATCACCGCCGCGGTTTTCATGGCCGCGGTGGAAGGCTACCGCCCGACCACGAAATCCATCCGCAAGGTCTTCCTGTGGGGGAATGTCTACCTGCTGGCGCTGATCCCCGTCAACCTGCTGCTGGGCAGCAACTACATGTACACACTGCACAAGCCGCACGTCCCCACCCTGCTGGACTATCTCGGCCCCTGGCCGTGGTACCTGCTCAGCGGGCAGGTGATCGCCCTGGGGATTTTTTTGCTGCTCTACACCCCCTTTATTCGCCGCACCGCTCAGTCCACCTGAGCGGTGCGCTCTCTCCTCAAAGCGATGCCGGTTGCGACCGCGCCGGCCAGTTCCCACAAGCCCACGCCCAGAAAACCACCCGGCGCGTAGCCGAGCAATACGGCCGTGGTGAACACCACGAACGTCAACATGCGAAACGGCACCGTCCAGCCGTAGAACGCCTTCCAGTCGGAAAACACAGCCAGCAGATAATAGACCCCCATATTGAACGAGGCCATCGAAGAGGCCAGCAAAAAAGTCAGCGTGTAATCATGGGAGGCTCGGGCCGCCCGCGGCACGATCTCGAAATTCAGCGATCGCAGTACCAGATGGGGGAACAGGATACCCAACGCGCCCAACAACAGCGCCATGGCACCGAAAACTGCCATCGTCCAGCCGGCTGCATCGCGGATTTTCCACTCTCTGGGCATGGTCATTCCTCCCGCAAAATGCGCTCGGCCTCTTCCATGGTAGACACCATGTGCAGCCTGCGATACACATTGGAGAAAATACGCAACATGGTCTCAGCCATCCCCCGCGCCCCAACCACGATTTTCTTGCCTGCGTTGGGGTGCACAACGGCCGGCAATTGCGTCAGCCGCGGCAGGCTTTGCAGAAAACCAGAGGGAACCCCCTGTACCTCGCGCAGGTCAATAATGGTATGAACTTTGCGACCCGCGCTCTCCACCAGTTTACTCTCCTCCACGGTGACAGCGAAGGCCTCATCCATTGTGATCGAGCCAGAAATGGTCATCAGCAAGACATCATCATAGTCCGGGTGCCAGGTTACGGTAGCGGGCATACATCCTCCAAACAACGACAGGGAACGCAGACGCAAGATTTTACCACACACTCAGCTGACAATTTCTCCTTCGATAGCGTTCTCCCAGGGGTATGCTTCAAAAGGTTTAGCCGCCTCGCGGATGGCCGGGTCGCTGGAATAGCGGCCGCGCATCTCTTCGGGCAGCAGGGCGGCGATGTGCTCCATGATCGTGTGGCCGATGCGGTCAATCTGTTTGCGGCGCTCGCGGCCGCGCCCCTGCACACGAAACGGCCCAAACGGCTTGCCAATGCGAACGGTCACCTCCGGGCGGTTGACCAGCCGCAGGGGGAAAATCTTTTCCAGTCCATAGATAGCTACGGGCAGGATGGGCGCTTCCCCGCGCGTTGCCAGATAAGCCGTGCCGGGGCGCGGGGGGCGCAGCACCTGCGCCCAGGCGCCGCCTTCGGGGAAAATGCACAGCACGCCCTTCTGTTTCAACCAGCGTTCGGCCAGCTTGAGCGCATCGCGTGAGCCGGTGCCGCGATACACCCAGAACGCCCCCCATATCTTAGGGAACACTGTCGCCCAGCGGGGAGCAAAGCCCGGCACCGCCGCGGCGATGAAATTGATCTCCCACGGCAGCACATGGATCAACGCCACCGGATCGGCAAAATTGAAATGATTGGCCACCACGACCAGCGGGCCGCCGGCAGGCAGGTTCTCCTGACCGATGACCCGCACGCGGGCGAACAGTCCAAAGGCCGCGTGGATCAACTGCCGGAGCACGAAGCGCACAGCCCGTCGCCGCGGAATCTCCGTCTGTGACATGCGTTATCCCCTCCACACGCTAATCGGTTGCCGCAATCGGAGAAGCCACCGCCGCTTGCCGCGCTTTACGCTCGTTCACCGCCGCCAGAATGGCCAGCCCGGCCAGCAGGAAGACCGCGATACTGACGATAGCCACGCGTTGCCCGGCCTGCTCAGCGGTCAACGCCGGCAACCCCCGGTTGGCCTGGAACCACAGCGCAGCCTCTGCCGCCACTATGCCGTAAATCGTCGGGCCAACGAATGAAGAGGTGCGCCCGGCGATGGCGAAGAAGCCATAGAACTCGGCGCTGCGCCCCTGCGGAGCAAACAGGCCGACCATCGTACGGCTGAGCGATTGCACGCCGGTGAGCGCAAAACCGGCTAGCGCCCCGATCACGAAGAAACCGGTCAAAGAACGAATCAGCAACATCGCCAGCACGATCGCCGTCATCATCCCAATCGAGAGCGAAAGCGCCGCCTTGAAACCGATCCGCTCGCCAATGATACCGAACAGGTATGCGCCGGCCACGCTGGTAATCTGCACAATGATCATGAAAATGATCAACTGCTGCTGAGTCATGCCGAACAACACCGCGCCGATGATGGCGGCGAAGTCTAACGCCATCAAGATGCCGTCGTTGTAAATCAAAAAGGCGACCATGAACTTGACAAACTCGCGAAAATGACGCACCGACTGCAGGGTGCGGCGCAGGCGCTTGAGGGCAATGGAAAGATAATTCTCCCCCGCCGGCAACACTTGCTTTTGCGCCTTCTCATCCACCCAACGGATCAAGGGGATGGAGGCAACGGCGAAATACAATGCAGTGAAGACAAACGATAAGCGCACCACCAGATCACCGCCGACCACCAGAATAGGGATCAGAATGATCATCAGGCAAAGGATGCCGCCGAACGAACCGATCGCCCAGCCGTTCCCCGAAACGCGTCCCATCTCATCCGGCGTGGCTATTTCAGGCAGCAGCGAGTTGTAAAACACCTGACCGGCACGGTAGCCAATCTCTGCCAGGATGAAGAACACCATCCCCATGAGGACGTCCCCCTTACCTACCAGGAACAACAAAGCAGTGAACACCCAGCACATCGCCGAGAAGATGAGCAAGAACCGCTTCTTGGCTGCCGAGAAATCGGCCAACGCGCCGAGGACAGGCGCAGTCACCGCCACCACCAGCATGGCAATGCCCACGGAGATCCCCCACAACCGCGAGCCTTCCGCCCCGCCGACCACCTGCCCCTTGAAATAGGCGCTGTAAATCGCCAGCAGCACCACGGCGGCGTAGGCCGAGTTGCCGAAGTCATAAAGATACCAGGCCAGATGTTCCCGGTTCATCGTTTTCAGCTTTTTGAGCATCAACTTCTCCTTTCCAACACTTTGTCTGGTAAGATTAGAATGCCTGACTCCCCGAAAGAGGGGGGATTCACCGCGAGGGCGAAGAGCACGCCGAATGGGGCAATCTTATCACAAACGACCATCTCGCCCCAAGGCAATTTCTTAAACCTGAAAAGGGAGAAATCGTTATGAGCACCACTTTACCTGACCGCAAAGACGTCCCGCTGGAAGAAAGATGGAACCTGGAAAGCATCTTTCCAGATACC
>RFKO01000165.1 GCA_003694235.1 Anaerolineae bacterium | reverse complement strand
TCGGTGGAGTACATCCCGCTGCCGCGCTCAAAGGATTGATTGCACGATACGTGGAGTGATGATGTTAGATAACCGCATTTATGTGGTCGGTCATGTCAACCCGGATACCGATTCCATCGCCGCGGCGATAGGGTATGCCTGGCTGTTGCGCGAGCGCGATCAGCAAGATGCTGTGCCGGCGCGCGTCGGCCCGACCAATCCGCAAACCACCTGGGTGCTCAAGCGGCTCAATCTGGATGCACCTGAGTTGCTCACCGATGCGTCGCCGCGGTTTAAAAACGTGGTCCGGCGCATGGACACCGCCGCGCCGGATAGCCCCTTACGAGAGGCCTGGGCGATCGCCAACCGCACCGGCGGGGTTGCGCCGATCGTCAACCCTGATGGCAAACCGTATGGCCTGATCACCGGCCTGACGCTGTTCTCCTTCCTCAGCGAGCAGGTTGGGACACACCCAAAACGTCAGGAGATGCGCATAGCCGATCTGTTGGATGTCCCCTGCCATCAGGCGGCGGATACCGGCGTGCCGCGTTTCCCGGTCTCGGCCCGCATTCGTGACACCTTGATGTTGGTTTTTCGCGAGGAGCGCAATTACTTCCTGGTGGTGGATGAGGATGGGAAGTATGTGGGGGTGTGCCGCCAACGCGATATGCTCAATCCCCCGCGGCTGCGGCTGGTGCTGGTGGATCATAACGAGGCGGCGCAGGCTGTGGGAGCGCTGGAAGAAGCCGAACTGGTTGAGATCATTGACCATCACCGGCTGGGCAATCCCCCTACGCGCACACCCATCCGCTTTACCGTGGACGTGGTGGGTAGCACCAGCACGTTGGTTTCCGAACGCATTGAGAATGCCGGCCTGAGCGCTCCGCCGGAAATCGCCGGTGTGTTGCTGGCCGGCTTGATCTCTGACACGCTGCTGCTCACCTCGCCGACCACTACAGACCGCGATCGGCGCGCCGCTGAACGTTTGGGGCGTTGGGCGTTTACCTGGAGCAGCCCGCTGGAGGGCGAGACGGTGGACTCTTTCGGGCGCCAGATTCTGGAGGCGGGGGCCGGTCTGGCTACTCGCGATCCGGCGGAGATCGTCAGCACCGATTTGAAGACCTATGAGGCCGCCGGTATGAAGTTTGCCGTGGCGCAGGCGGAAGTCACCGATTTGCTACAACTGCGGGAGCACTTGTCACCCTTGCAGCAGGCGTTGGATGAACTGCGCCGACAGCGCGGCCTGGATTTCGCCCTTCTGATGGTCACCGATGTGGTGCGCGGCTCCAGCCGTCTGGTGCTCAGCAATCCCCCGCCCATCCTGGATGACCTGCCCTATCCCTTGCAGGATGATGGCACGCGCCATGCTCGCGGCGTGGTCTCCCGCAAAAAGCAGTTGTTGCCCGTCATACTCAGCCTGTTGGGGAGTTGAACGCGGATGCCAAAGTCCATCTATCAGGCGCTGGCTGAATTGGAAGCCGCTGGAGGCGCGGGGGTGTTGTGTACGCTGATCAGCGCGCGCGGATCAACCCCGCGGCGGGCGGCCAGCAAAATGCTGGTCTATCCCGATGGCCGCATTCTCGGCTCGGTGGGAGGGGGAGAACTGGAGAGCCGGGTGATCGCCGCGGCTTTGGAAGCCTTGCAGAGCGGTCAATCCCGGCTGCTGGATTATCGCATGAGCGAGCCGGCGGAGGGCGATCCCGGTTTGTGCGGTGGTCAGGTGCAGGTGTATGTTGAACCGCTCAACCCGCGGCCGGTTTTGCTGATTGTAGGGGCTGGCCATGTAGGGCGCGCCCTGGCACATCTGGCGAAATGGCTGGGCTTCCGGGTGGTGATTTCCGATGACCGGGAGGAATTCTGCAACCCGCAGGCCGTGCCCGATGCCGATGAGTGGCTTTGTCTTTCGCCTGCTGAGATCGCGTCGGCCGTGGAGTTGACGCCCTGGACCTACATCGCCCTCACCACCCGCAGTGTGGATGTGGATGTGGCCTGTCTGCCGGCATTTCTCGCCAGCCCCGTGCCTTACATCGGCGTGATTGGCTCGCGCCGTCGCTGGTTGACCACGCGAGAGAAACTGCTCTCCGCCGGTGTGTCCGAAGAGTTGATTGCTCGCGTGCGCTCGCCGATTGGGTTAGAATTAAACGCGGAGACGCCGGAAGAAATCGCCGTCAGCATCATGGCGGAAATCTTGATGCTGCGCGGCGGCGGAGATGGCAAACCGATGAGCAGGGAGTAGCGTTGTGAGCGCGCGTAACGAAACGTTGATACAACTGTGCAGGCAGTTCGCCATAGATATTCTTTACGTTTTTGGCAGCCGCGCCGAGGAGGTCAAAGCGTGGTTCGATGGCGGGGCAAATCTTTCTCCTGGCCCCTCGGATGTGGATATTGGCGTGAAACCGGCGCTCGGCGTGAAACTTTCTGTGGAAGAGAAGGTGCGTCTGGCGCAGGCCCTGGAAGACCTGTTGGGCGTGCACCGCGTGGACCTGGTCGTCCTGCCGGAGGTTGACCCTTTCCTGGCGGCGAATGTCATTCGCGGGGAGCGTTTGTACGCCCGCGATGAGTATCTGGCCGATGAATATGACCTGTATATCTTACGGCGAGCGGGCGACCTGGCCCCCTTTGAAAGAGAACGCTTGGCCTTGATCCTTGGAGAAGAACAATGACCCCTGGTCGTATTTCCAGGCGCGTGGTTGGCGACCGTCTGAGTTGGGTTGCCCGCATGGTGGCTGAAATCCGTTCTTTGCCTTTGGAGGACCGCGAGACTTTTTTCGCCGACCGACGCAACCTGTGGGCCGCTGAGTCGTGTCTGCGGCGAGGGTTGGAGGCGCTGTTCGACCTGGGGCGGCACATTCTGGCAAAGGGCTTTGGCAAGGCAGCGACGGAATACAAAGAGATCGCTCGTTCGCTACATGAGCAGGGCGTGCTTTCTCAAGAAGATGCGCTCCTTCTCGGTGTGATGGCAGGATACCGTAATCGGCTGGTGCATTTTTATCACGAAGTTGGGGCGGATGAACTGTACGATGTTTGCACCGTTCATCTGTCGGATCTGGAGCATCTGGCCGACGCTTTACGCGAGTGGGTGAAGGCAAATCCTGGGCGGCTGGATGACACCTTGTAACTGTGGCTGGAGGATAGGTATGTGGCGTAAGTACGTCAATGCAGCGAGTCTGGACGATGTTCTCCGCA
The DNA here is from genome assembly GCA_003694235.1 of Anaerolineae bacterium. Taxonomy (GTDB): domain Bacteria; phylum Chloroflexota; class Anaerolineae; order Anaerolineales; family UBA11858; genus J130. The sequence goes on along the minus strand of RFKO01000165.1, from coordinate 723 downwards.
TTCTGGCGGAGGAGGGAGAGCGTGCCCGCATTGTGGCTGGCGCGACGGATTTGATTCTGGAACTGGAGCGCGGCGTCCGCAAGGGAGTGGATACACTGGTGGATGTCACCCGCATCCCTGATCTGGATACTATCCGGCTGGATGATGTCGGCTGGATTCATCTGGGGCCGCTGGTAACGCACAATCATTGTGCCGCCTCACAATTGATTCGCGAGCGGGCATACCCGCTGGCGCGGGCGGCCTGGGAGGTCGGCGCGCCGCAGATTCGCAACCGCGGTACGGTGGCCGGCAATCTGATCACCGCTTCTCCGGCCAACGATACCATTACCCCGCTGATGGCGTTAGGAGCGCGGGTGACGCTGCGCTCGCAATCGGGAGAGCGTGTATTGCCGCTGGACGAGTTTTATACCGGGGTGCGTCAGACGGTGATGCGCCCGGATGAGATGCTGGTGGACATCGCCTTCCCGGCGCTGGGTGACCATCAGCGGGGAACGTTCCTCAAACTCGGACTACGCCGCTCGCAGGCGATCTCCGTGGTCAATGTGGCGCTGGTGCTCACCTTCGATGGCGAGCAGGTCGGCGATGCGGCCATTACGCTGGGCGCGGTCGCACCGACGATCATCCATGCTGCCGAGGCAGAGTCGTATCTGCGCGGGAAGTCTCTGGACGAGGATGTGATCGCACAAGCGGCGCGCCTGGCGATGGAAGCCGCCCGCCCGATTG
>RFKO01000164.1 GCA_003694235.1 Anaerolineae bacterium | reverse complement strand
TTGAGCGGTCTCATCCACCCTTAACCGAACTGCTGATATAATCGCCCGCATGAACCGCAAACGCCTGTTGATCGCGCTGCTGGGCATCCCTGCGCTGGTGATCCTCTGCGGCACGCTGTACAATCTGCCACCCATCCACCGGCGGCTGGCCTGGCGCGTCGATGAATGGCGAGCGCGCCTCAAGTACGCCATCAACCCGCCGGACGAAGCCGTCTTCGTACCTGCTGCGGTGGAGGGCACGGAGACCGCGCTGCCGCTCCCCACGGCCACCTACACCCCCATACCCACGGCCACCCCATCACTTCATCAACCGACGGCAACCCCGGCCCCCTCGGCCACGCCCACCATCACCCCCACCCCGCTGCCGGAATCCGTCATCCTCGATGGCGTGGTCTATGTAGATCAACACGGACGCTGGAACTATTGCGGCCCGGCCAACCTGACCATGGCGCTCAAATTTTGGGGCTGGCCCGGCGATAGAGACGACGTGGCCCGCGTGGTCAAACCCGGCGTGCAAGACCCCGGCCTGGATTTCATCCAGCAGGGGCGTTGGGATAAAAATGTGATGCCCTACGAAATGGCCGATTTCGTCGTAGAGCACACCGATTTCAACATCGTCATTCGCTACGGCGGTACAGTGGATTTGCTCAAACGTCTGATCGCCGGCGGTTTCCCCGTGGTGGTGGAGAAAGGCTACTACGAAGCCGACTACACCGGCAAGGTGGCCTGGCTGGGACACTATCTGTTCACCACCGGTTACGACGACGCCGCTGGCGAATTCATCGTCCAGGACGCCTACCTGCGGCCTGGCAAGAACATGCGCGTGGACTACCAGACCTACCTGGACGGCTGGCGCTCCTTTGACTACCTGTTCTTCGTGGTCTATCCCCCAGAACGGCAGGAGCAACTCTTCAACCTGCTGGGAGACTGGCTCGACCCCAACTTCAGTTATCAATATGCCCTGCAAACCGCCGAACAGGAAATCCAGACTCAAGAGGGCATAGACTTGTTCTTCGCCTGGTTCAACAAAGGCACCAGCCTGGTCAAGCTACAGCGCTACGGCGAGGCCGCCGCGGCCTACGATCAGGCTTTCCGCGTGTATGCCGAACTGCAGGAAGATGACACCCAGCGCCCCTACCGCATCATGTGGTACCAGACCGGCCCGTACTGGGCCTACTACTACACCGGCCGCTATCAGGACGTGATCAACCTGGCCAACACCACACTCTACGAGACGATCGCCGAGCCGACGCTGGAGGAAAGCCTTTACTGGCGCGGCCAGGCCTACCTGGCGCTGGGGCAAACTGTGGACGCCATAGCCGATTTTCGCGAGGCTGTGCGCCTCAACCCCAACTTCAAGGCCGCGTTGGCCGCGCTGCAACAACTGGGCGTCTCACCCTGAGGAGGCCTGATGGTCAAAATTCTGCACTTCGCCGATGCTCACATCGATATCGTCACGCATGGGCGGCACGATCCGACAACCGGCCTGCCGGTGCGGGTGATGGATTTTTTGCGCTCGCTGGACACAATTGTGGCGTGTGCCATCGAAGAGCAGGTGGATCTGGTGCTCTTCGCCGGCGATGCCTACAAAGACCGCAATCCTGCCCCAACCTATCAACGCGAATGGCATAAACGCATTGTTCGTCTCTCCCAGGCCGGCATCCCCACCCTGTTGCTGGTCGGCAATCACGACCTGTCTCCCGCGCTGGGACGCGCCCACGCGCTGAACGAATTCAGCACTCTGCAGGTGCCGCACGTTCGGGTGCTTGACAAACCGGATTTCCTCTCCCCCCCTGATCTGGAAAATCTCCCCTTGCAAATCATCGCCCTGCCATGGATTTCCCGCTCCGGCATGATGGCGCACTTCGAGGTGCGCGGCCAATCCACCGAGGAAATCTACCGGCAACTGGAAGAGCGACTGAGCGCCCAGATGGCCTACTGTCTGGAACAGGCCGACCCCGAGCTCCCCACCGTGCTGACCGCGCACGCCTCGGTACAGGGAGCACGGTACGGCGGAGAGCGCATGGTGATGCTGGGCAACGACCTGGTACTGCCCGCCGCGCTGGTCAAAGATCCGCGGCTGGACTACGTCGCCCTGGGACACATTCACAAAGCGCAAAACCTGAACGAGGAGGGACACCCCCCCGCGATCTATCCCGGTTCGATCGAACGCGTGGACTTCGGCGAAGCCAACGACGACAAATTTTTCGTGATCGCGGAAGTGGAAAAAGGACACACGCGCGTGGAATGGCGTCAACTAACCGGTATCCGCCCTTTTGTGGATCGCTTCCTGCGCCTGGAGTCACCCGACAATGTCGCAGAGCAGCTGCGCTCCGCCCTGCCCCCTGCGTCGGAATTGAAAGACGCCATCGTCCGCCTGGTGCTGGAATATCCGCGCGAATGGGAAGCTCTGATCGATGAAGCCGCCATCCACGAACATACTGCCCAGGCTTTCGAATTCCACCTGGTGAAACGCCCGCAACAGGAAACCCGCATCCGCCTGCCGCAGGATCAGGCTATCGGCGCGCTCTCCCCGCTGGAACTGCTGGAACTCTACTGGCGCGCCAACCACTTTGCGGAGGACGAAATCCAGGCTCTGAGCAACCTGGCCGCCGAAATCATCCAGCAACAGGAGACGGGCGAATAAGAACCCATCCTGAAATTCGAGAAAGAGATGGCGGCGGCAACACAGCGAGCCTTGCCCTGTCTTGAGCCCTGCCCTAAGCCTTGCCCTGAGCACAGCGAAGGGACGGTAAAGGGACAGCGAAGGGGCAGGCGAGGAGCCGGTGACATCGCCAACTCACGGCAATGAAACCACTACGTAGTCCAGGGTTACCTTGTCATCTGTGACGTTGGTGACCCGGAAGAGAACGTAATCGCCAGGAGGGGCATTGCGCTTGTAGCGATAGAGTCCTCCCTGCCTTACAGGCACATCGAACATCGTAATCGTGCGATCTCTGTTCGGGGCATAAAGTTCTCGGACAACGTCCATCTCGAAGAGTATCTGCTGGATGTCCGCGGAAATGTAATTCACATCTACCGACGCGCCGCCGATCTGGGGAGGGTTATTGGCAAGGAAGGTGAAATCTCCCGGGCCGTTGCGCACCAGATACAAATCACCGCCTGTGAATCCCTCTACCTCCCCGCTCACGAAGTCGAAACTGTTGCTGTGTTCCAGCGTCTTGCTGCCGTGCATCACAATTACTGGCCGGTTGTATATCTGCACCGCCATCCGCGCGGGCTCGCTTGGGCGTCCTACTTCATCATAAGCCGTAAGGTAAATGATGTATCGACCTGGTGCGGTGGGTGTCCAGGGGATGCTGCCGCGCAGCGTATTTTCCCCCTGTCCATTTGGATCGCCGAAGGCGCCCAGTAATTGCCCGTTTGGGTCCCCCAGATTGGCGGTCACATAAGGGATGTTGACCTCCCCCTGTGCGTAGAACGTGATATCAATTAGCTCGTTAGTAAAAAACAGGTGTTGGTTTTCGTTAGGTATGATGAATTGCACCTGAGGCGGTTCTTTCAGGTAAGCGGTAAACCTGCACGCCAGGGAGGTCAGCAAGATCAAAGCGATAAAGCATAATCCAGAGCGTTTCATCGGTATATCCATCCTCTTTTCATGGGATTGGCTGGTATCCGGCAACGAAATTGGCATACACGTAAGGGCACATACCGTTGTACCATTCCGCATCGGCGGAATGGTAAACCCAGGAAGAATCCCAACCCATTTCAGTGATGCATTCTTGCGTGCCATAGTGATCCAGGTTGGCATG
>RFKO01000017.1 GCA_003694235.1 Anaerolineae bacterium | reverse complement strand
GCCGAGGCGTTCTGGGTGTCGATCAGGATCATCTCTTCCGGCACCAGCACGAAGAAGAAGGCGGTTTTCTCGCGGTCGGTCAGGATGCTGGAAGAGGTCGAGATGCGATACTTGATATCCTGCAATTCGGCCAGGATCAGGTCTTCCTGCAATTCCTGTTTGCGCGAGATGCGGGCCGCCATTTGCTCGTATTCGCGCATTTCTTCGCGCAGTTTGGTGATTTTGTTAATCCATTGATCGTACACATAGCCCATGCTGAGGTAATACAGGGCGTGCCCCAGCGGCACCAAATCGTAGATGTAGTAGTCGTATTCGTTGGCGACCACGATATCTACCACCTGGTCGAAGATGGCCGATTCTTCCATGGCCGGCTCCGCCGAAGCGGCCTGGATGTAGGTTTCGATTTCGTCGGGGATTTTGTCGAAGCCATACATGTCCAGGATCTTCTGGCGGATCTCGTCCTGGTAAGCCTTGATGTGCTGGTCGGCGTCGATTTCCTGGGCGTAGAGATTAGGCATGATCTCCACCGGCCCTTTGCCGAAGATGTCTCGCTGGAAAATATCGGAGAGCGAGGCCTGCGGGTCAACCGAGAACACCAGCACGCGCTTGCCCTGCTGGGCCAGCCAGTAGCCGGTCGCCGCGGAGAAGGTGGTCTTGCCCAATCCGCCTTTTCCGCCGAACATGATATAGCGTCGTTGTGGGTTATCACGAAAAACTTTGGAAAGGGACATGATGCACCTCAGGCGAGAGCGTCGGCCAGGTCTTTTTCACGCAACATGCGGCGCTTCCAGGTGGCGATTTGCGGCACCACGTAAGGCAGCAGACGAAGCGAGTAATAGGGAGGCAGGATGGGTACGCCCAGCAGGTCGCCCATCGTGACCAGGATGAACAGGTGCTCCATGCTGCCGCGCGTCTTCAACGCCTGACGCGTGGATTCGTGAGTCGCCATACCGTAGATGAAGTCGGCGATCACCTGTTGCGCTTTTTTCCAGAACGATTGTTTTTCGGCTTCGGTCATGGTTGTTCTCCTTTAGAAGAATTTGAAATGGATTATTGCTCTTTGGTGCGGGTCAGTAAATTTTCGATCAGAACTCGTAAATTGGGAAAAGTGATCTCCTCAGGGGGAAGCACCTGAGAGCGGTTGACAACCAGGGCGGGGAAATTGCGTAACCGGAAGCGGATCGCTGCCAGCAGGCCGGGGAGCGACCACAGTTCGATGCGGTGTACGCGAATGCGCCGTGGGTAACGATGTTGCAGATAGTAAACGGCGCGCTGAAACTCCCTCATCGTGTTCTGGTTAGCCGTGAGAGAATCGCGCAATCCGGCCTCACTGAATACCTCGTCGGCAAAAAGAAAACCGGCGGGTACGTGGGCGTTCATGTACTCGACGGGAGTGACCAGCAGCAGTTCAATCATGTGGCGATTTGGGGGATGGCGTTGAAAGGCGACGATGGCGGCGTGATCCCTTTCGCCTTCAGTTTATCACAAATCTGGCTGTGGAGCGAGGATTCTTCTTCCCAACCGCTGAATTTGTCTTCACCGTCCAGAATAAAAGTGGGGTATTTCCGCACGCGGTAACGAATATGTTTCCACATACCTACCAGTGACTGGGGGTCGATCAGGCGTACCACCAATCCGCGGCCGTAGTGTCGCGTCAGCGCTTTGACCCAGGTAGAGAGATAGAGGTATTCCTGTTTGAGATCCTCAGGATATTCGTTAATTTCCTCGGTGTGCACTTTATCTCCAAGACCAAGACCCGCTTGGTTCGACATCGTCTCGCAATGCGGTCAATGGAGCATGTACGTCAACACCGGCGCGATAATTTCAAGATAGACCACGTTTTTATTCATCGTTTTCGTCCGATAAGTGCTTTTCGATCAAGGCGCAAACGCGTGCCAGGTCAAATCCGTGATAGTGGTCGTTGCCGATGCGGAAGGTGGGATATTTGCGGATGCCGTACCGCAGCGCCTTCCACAGCGCCTGTGGGGATTGCGCATCGGTAATGTGGATGACCAGTTTGCCGGCGTACTTTTCGGTCAGTTCGAAGATCAGGTCGGAGAGGCGCTGCCAGTCTGCCATCCATTCGTCAGGGTAAGAGTTCAGGTCGGCCTGGTGCACCTGATCGCCGATACCTACACCGTCAATGAAGACCTGACAGTGGGAGCAGTGGTTCATACTGCCCAACACATGGGCTAAAACTTCGACTTGCAGTGGCTGGGACATGCCAGATACCTTCAATCGAGGGAGAGCGTCTGAATCACAGACGCTCTCCCATCATCATACCGATTTTGGCAATCTCTGTTTTTCGATCCAGAGTTAGTCGCCAGCGGGAGCGGCGGCCACGCCGCCACGCGCCTGGTTGTAGGCTTTCAGGCCGTCCACGAAGAGGATGATGGCGGCGACGACCATGTAAAGACCGAAGGCGGCAGTGATCAGGTTGCCGATGATGAACCCGGCGCCGGCATCCGGTCCGGCGTTGATGATGCCCTTCCAGATGGCGTTATATACCGAGACATACAGCAGGGCAGCCACCGTGGTGATGTACATGAACATCCCTGGCCAGAACGACCAGTTGGACGGCTTGTTGTCGCGTGCCAGCCAGATGGAGATCAGCAGCAGCGACATGCCGGCGAACAACTGGTTCGAGCCGCCGAACAGTGCCCAGATCCACTGCCAGAAGCCGAAGGTGATCAGGAACAGGGTGAGCAGCACGGCCACCAGCGACCCGACGTGGGGGTTCTTGAAGGCCGGGATCTTGTCGCCCAGCAGCTCGGCGCTGGCCACGCGCATGAAGCGCAGCACCAGTTGCATCACGGTGAGCGCCATCACTACCAGGAAGACCATGCCGATCGCGCCGCCCAGGCTTTCGGGAACGCCCAGTACGCTCATGAACTTGGACATGCCCACGGCGAAGACACCGGCTGCGCCGGCCACCAGCTTGTAGCCCTGTGCGGGGTCATACTTTCCGGCGGCCACGCCGATGGTGGCGGCGAAAACGACCGAGAGCACGCCCAGCACGGCCTCGGTGTACATTGCACCGCCGCCGACCGGCAGCGCGTCGGTTTCTTTCTCCAACTGGCGAGCGGTGCCGGAGGTGGAAACCAGAGAGTGCCAGCCGGAGATCGCGCCGCAGGAGATGGTGACGAAGAGCAGCGGCCAGATCGGCCCAAGGTGCGGCTGGAAGGCGGTGACGAAGGCGGGGATATCAAAGGCCGTGTTTACCGCGCCGGTAAAGGTGGCCACCACGATGCCCAGCAGCGAGCCGATGATGCCCAGGAAGACGAACCAGAAGCTGGTGTAGTTCACCGGTTGGGCGAAGCGCCAGATGGGCAGCACTGAACCCAGGTAGCAGAAGGCCAGCATGACGATGCCCCAGAAGAAGTTGGCCCAGGTCATGTCTCCGTAGCCCAGCGGACGGTGGAACAGCACACCGGTTTCCGGATCTCCGGCCAATCCGTTGATCGCATTGATGATGTTCTGCGAACCCTGCGTGGTGCCCAGCCAGATGCCGATCAGCGCGATCAGCACGGTTACCACCGTGGTGAGCAGCAGGTCCATCTTCCAGCGGTAGGTCATCTGCCCGGCCAGAATGCCGGCCAGCACCAGGATGAAGAAGCCGATCGGAACGATCGGGTTGGCCAGCAGGGGAGCGATCAACGCGCCGAACGCGCCCATGATCAGGAGCAGGTAAATGTACATGAAGGACAGCAGCAACGAGCGGGCGCGCGGGGAGATGAATTTGTAAGACAGACCGCCCATGGTCATGCCATCGTTGCGCATGGCCAGCATGGCCGAGGCATAGTCCTGCACCCAGCCGATGAAAAACACACCGATCACCAGCCACAGGATGGAGGGCAGCCAGCCGTACTGGATCGCCGTGATCGGGCCGACGATAGGCCCCAGGGCAGCGATGGATTTGAACTGGTATCCAAACAGCACGCTGCCGCTGGCCGGCATGAAGTCCACGCCGTCGTTGTACATCGTCGCCGGGGTGGCGCGCTTGGGATCGGCCTGGATGATGTCGCGATCCACGCGCTGTGCGTAGTACTTGTATCCCAGCACAACGATAAGGATGGTTATGACCAGACTTCCAAGTGCCATTTTCATTCCTCCTTTGAATCAGACCAATCATTGTTAAGACCGGAATGTGGGGGCAAGAGAGACAATTTGGTTCCGCGTGCACCTCCTTTCTTTCCTGGCCTTCGTCTGCCTGTGGGAATCAAAAAGCGCCAGGAAACCGCAAATGCGTTCCATGGCGCTTGCAGAGTTCACCCTCGGCCAGGATGATCCATCCCATCCGGCCGCAGAAAAGCGCACCCCAACAGCAGGCAAGGCAGCAGGATTTCAGCATATGTGTTTGGCGGAAATGCTTACTCGCTTAAACAGTATAACACGACTTTTGGAGGATGGTTTCGCGTTTTTATCACTTTTTTACGGAAGACGGGTGAGATGTTCGACGGCGCTTTGCAGGATGCGATCGCGACCTTCTTCTGGGGAGATGGGGATATCGGGCTGCAGGCCCTTTGCGGCCGACGAAGGCGTGCTGCCGGGGATCCACCAGCGCGCCGCGGTGATGTACAGGCTGGAGCCGTCCTGTAGCGTGAAGGCCAGTTGCAGGCTGTTCTTGCCGTAGGATGGCTGGCCGATCAACAGGGCGCG
>RFKO01000163.1 GCA_003694235.1 Anaerolineae bacterium | reverse complement strand
ATGCTAGAGTAAGACAGATTTTTTCCCGGCCTAATTATCCCGTTCAAAGCAGGAGGACCGACGTTGACCAAATCACGCTCGCAACTGATGGTGGAACGGCTGCGCGACTTGCAGGCCTCGTCTCCGGACATTGAGGCCTCGGCGGTGGTCTCGGTGGATGGTTTGACAATTGCCTCGGCGTTACCGCAGGACGTGGAGGAAGATCGCGTCTCGGCGATGTCCGCTGCCATGCTCTCGCTGGGAGAGCGGATCGCCTCTGAGTTGGGGCGCGGCTCGCTGGATCAGGTGTATATCAAAGGCGCGGAAGGGTATGTGGTATTGATGTCCATTGGGGAAGAGGCAGTGTTGACCGCTCTGGCGCGCGAAGATGCCAAACTGGGGCTGATCTTCCTGGATATGCGCCGCGCCGCCGATGACCTTGCCAAACTGATTTAGCAGCGAGACAGAAAATGGTTTCAATACCAAAGAGTAACTTCTATTACCCCAACAAATTTGCCCTGATCACGCTCAAGGCGCTGGAAGATGTGATGGGCAAAAACGGGCTGAATGCCATTCTTAACCTGGCGGGGTTGGGCAATTTGATCGATAACTATCCGCCGGATAACCTGGCCAAGGAGTTTGATTTCGCCGATTTTTCGGCCATCAACCTGGCTTTGGAGGAAATGTACGGCCCGCGCGGCGGCCGCGGCCTGGCGTTGCGCGCTGGTCGGGCGACTTTCAACGACGCCTTGAAGGACTTCGGCGCTCTCGCCGGGGTGGGCGACCTGGCTTTCAAGGTTTTGCCCCTGGAAGCCAAACTGCGCATCGGTATCCCCGCCATGGCCAAGATTTTCACCCAGATGAGTGATCAACACTCAACGGTGGAAGAGCGCGACGACGTGTTTATCTACACCATCCATCGCTGCCCGGTATGCTGGGGACGCAGTGGAGAGGAGAAGCCGGTGTGTTTTGTGGCCGTGGGGCTGCTCCAGGCCGGCCTGAAGTGGGTGTCCGGCGGTAAGGATTTTCGCGTCAACGAGTCGAAATGCGTGGCCACGGGCGATGAGGTTTGCGAGTTCGTGATTCAGAAGACCCCCTTGGAGTAATGGAAGACAAGCCCACCCTGCTGATTGTAGAAGATGATCTGGACGTGGCCGAAATGCTGGAGGCCTATTTCCGCGTTCAGGGCTACAACGTGTTGACCGTTAACTGGGGTGAGGACGCGATTGAGCGCAGTGTTGAGCACACACCAGACCTGATCATTCTGGACATCCGCCTGCCGGATATTGACGGCTTCGAGGTCGCCCGGCGTTTGCGCAAGAACCGACGCACGGAACTGATCCCCATCATCTTCCTCACCGAAAAACGCACGCGCAGCGACCGTTTGCACGGCCTGGAACTGGGGGCGGATGATTACATCACCAAACCGTTCGATATTCAGGAGCTGCGCCTGCGGGTGCGCAACTCGCTCGAGCGGGCCAGGCACGCTGCCGTACACAATCCGGTGACCGGTTTCCCTGAAGGCGAGCTGGTGGATGAGCACCTGAGCGGCTGTCTGGAACAGGACGACTGGGCATTGCTCTCGATCTCCTTGCGCAATCTGGATGCTTTTCGCGATGCGTATGGCTTTGTGGCCTCGGATGACGTGTTGCGCGCCGTCGGCCTGATGATCAATAACGCTGTGCAGGCGCTGGGTGGGGAGGAGAATTTCGTCGGGCATCTGGCCGAGACCCATTTTGTGGTGCTCACCACCCCCGAGCACCTGGTCACGATGGGGGAGCGGATTCGCAACCGCATTGAACAATCGCTGGATTACTTCTATCCGTTGAAAGATCGCGCCGCGGAGATCCCCGCCGAGCGACGGCTGGCTTTGAAAATGCGCGCTCTGCTGCCTAAAAATGGGCCGTTTGCCAGCCTGGATGTGCTCAAAAAGACCTTGCTGAGCTTTCAGTGAGGCCTGATATTCGCTTTAGCAGGCGTGGGATGGCGCGAAGGCCATCCCATCGTAGTTAATTTATGCCGAAAATTACCGTAGTTTTACCCACGTATAACGAGCGTGACAACCTGCCCCGAATCGTGTCGGCTGTGCTGGCGCAACCACTGGCGGGGCTGAACCTGTTGATTGTGGACGATAACAGCCCCGACGGCAGCGGCGACGTGGCGGAAGAGCTGGCCCGCGCTCATCCCGGACGTGTGGAGGTGCTCCATCGGCCGGAGAAGCAGGGGCTGGGGCCGGCCTATGTTCAGGGGTTTCAGCACGCTTTACGCCGCGGCGCGGATTGCATTGCTCAGATGGATGCCGATTTCTCTCATCCGCCGCAGACGCTGGTGCAGATGGCAGACCTGTTGGCTCACTATGATGTGGTGCTGGGCTCGCGTTATGTGTCCGGCGGCGCGCTGGATACCGACTGGCCCTTCTGGCGCAAAGCGCTTTCTCGCTTTGGCAACGCCTACGCCCGCGCTATTCTGGGAATGAAAGCGCGGGATGTGACCGGCGGCTACCGCATGTGGCGTGCCGAGACGCTGGCGGCCATCCCGTGGGAGCGAGTGCGTTCCAATGGTTACGCTTTCCAGATTGAGATGCTGTACATCGCTGCCCGCCTGGGATTTCGCATCGCCGAAATTCCGATTTACTTCGCCGAGCGGCAGGCAGGGCGCTCGAAGATGTCCCTGCGTATTCAGATCGAAGCGGCGTTGCGCGTCTGGCAGATACGCTTCGCCTATCGCGACCTGGAGGCGTTGGAGCCCGACCCGCTGCGAGTCTAGACGTGCCCTCTGAGGAGAAGTATAATCGCTGCCAGTTGAGTCTGCTGAAATATACCTGGTTATGGACATTTTATGGCGCTAAAAGGCAATCTGCGTGATTTTACGATCAGCCAGCTGCTGAATCTGATTCACCTGGCCCGCAAGACCGGTGCGCTGACGGTGGACGGGCCGGGCGATAAAGCCTGGGCGGTCTTTCGGGAGGGCAAGCTGGCGTATGCTCGCATGGCCTCGGAAGATGATTCGCTGGTGGGCGTGCTGCACCGGGCGAAGAAAATCAGTAAGGCGCAGTATAAAGTGCTCAAAGAGCGCGCCGCGGCGATGAGCGATAAGGAACTGGGGATCCTGTTGATCAACGCCAATTACCTGACGCAGGAAGATATTCTGGAAAGCCTGCGGGACGCGTACGTCGGCGTGTTGGAGCGCATTTTCCCCTGGGTGGAGGGGATGTTCGTCTTCGAGGACGGCGCGCCCTCGCTGGATGGCAAGATCACCCTGAAAGTCAGCCTGGAGAACGTCATCATGGATGCCTCCCGCCGTTTGCGGGAATGGGAGCAACTCCAGGATGAGATTCCCAGCCTGGATGTGGCGCTGAAATTTGCCGATCGCCCTGGGGTGGATTTGCGGAATGTCAACCTGAGCGTTGAAGAGTGGCGGGTGGTGTCCTACATCAACCCGAAGAACACATTGAAGAAGATCGCCGCTGCGACCAAGATGAACGATCTGGAGATCCGCCGTATTGTTTACGGCCTGTTGCAGGCAGGTCTGGTGGAAATGGTGCGCCCTGAGGGTGAGAAGATCGAGCCGCGCAAACCCCAGCTGCCGGTTTCTGACCCTGAGGAGCAAATTTCTCTGGTCAACCGCATTATTCATCGCATTCGATCATTGTAATCAGGACGAAGAAGAGGCAAGGGCATTATGCAAACTGTCAAAATGGTGGTTACCGGGCCTTTCAACGCCGGGAAGACCGAATTTATCCAGACGGTGAGTGAGATTGATGTGGTGGCCACGGAACGAAAAATCACCTCCGAGGCCGAGCGCATCAAGGAAACCACGACCGTGGCGATGGATTTTGGGCGAATCACGGTGGATGACAATCTGGTGTTATATCTCTTCGGCACCCCCGGTCAGAAGCGCTTCGACTTCATGTGGGAAATCCTTTCGGAGGGTATGCTGGGCTTCATCGTGATGGTGGACAGCACCCGGCCGGAGACCTTCCGCGAGGCGCGCAGCATTCTGGAGACCTTCCGGGCATACGCGCCTACTCCCTATGTTGTGGCGGCCAACAAGCAGGATTCCCCCGATGCCTGGGCGGTAGACGATATGCGCATTGCCCTGCGCCTCGACCCCAGTGTGAAGCTGCTTCCCTGCGTCGCGCTGGATAAAGAGTCGGTCAAGAACGTTCTGCTGGAATTGCTCTACAGCATCCTGGAAGAGATGGAAGCCAATTCCAGGAAGTAAATCATCCCTGGGAATAAGGCTGTCGTGTCCTCCATTACCACTGATCAAGGCGTTCTGCATTACGAGGTCTATGGGCGCGGCCGACCTGTGCTCTTGCTGCATGGCTGGCTGGGCTCGTGGGGGCTATGGCAGGAGACGATGAAGTATCTGGGGCAGTACTATCGCACCTATGCCCTGGATTTTTGGGGGTTCGGCGAGAGCGGGAAGAAAGTGCCGACGTTTGCCGTGCAGGACTTCGTGGTGATGGTCAACCAGTTTATGGAACGCCTGGGCATCTTGCAGGCGCCGCTGGTGGGGCACAGCATGGGGGGGACGGTCAGCCTGATGACGGCTTTGCGTTACCCGGAGCGGGTGACCAAAGTGACGGTCATCGGCTCGCCCATCGTTGGCTCTTCGCTGGCGCTGACGCTCAAACTGGCCGGCCGACGGCCGATTGCCGCTCTGGTTTTCCGCATGATGTGGGCGCTCAAGCTGGGGCTGCGTCTGTTTGCCCCTATCATTACCAGCGACCCAAATTGGTACCAGATGATCACCCGCGATCTCTCGCGCACCACGCTGGAATCCTTTCTTTTGAGCATTGCCTCGCTGCGCGAGACCGATCTGCGCCCTATGCTGCACCAGATCAAGATTCCGGCCATGGGCATGTACGGCGACAAAGATGTGATTGTTGACCCCTATCAGTGGCAGTTGATGCAGGCGCGTATGCCTCGCGTGCGGATTGAGCGTTTTCCCGATGCCGGGCATTTCATCATGCTGGATGCGCCGGAACGGTTCATGCACACGCTGCGCGATTTTCTGGATAATGGCGTATGACGCTGGAGGCTGTGCAGTATTTCTATCCCAATAT
>RFKO01000162.1 GCA_003694235.1 Anaerolineae bacterium | reverse complement strand
GTCAGAAAAATTCTCACGGCCGGCGTGGAAATATTGGCGGTGCCACTGGTGGTTTCAGCCCCCTTCCTGGTCGATAATGCCGAGGGGTTCATCCGCTCGCTGGCGATCTCCCTGACACGTTTTCCCGAGACTCACCTGGGAGTACCATCGCTGGACGCCTTGCTGGGGTTAGTGGGGGTTTCCGCTAAAGCACCTCTGGTCGGGTTGACTCTGGCGTTATACCTGCTCGCAATCAGAAAACCCCTGCGCCCCGTCATCGCTGCCTTTCTGACCATCCTGATATTCACAAACTTCCATTCTGTATTTTTCCGCCATTACATGACATGGTTAATGCCGCTGGCTCCTCTGGCAGCCGGCGAGGCGCTGCGAACACACAAATGACAAAAGGAATATCTCATGGCCTACAAATTTCTCAGCCCCGAATGGCTACAAGCCCTCAAGGACAAACTCAACAGCGATGCGCAATACGCCCGCATCGCCAGGAACTGGGAAGGCGACATTATGTTCCATGTCGAGCCTGCCAACCCCGACCAGCCGCCCACGCGGCTGTACCTGGATTTGTGGCACGGGCGCTGCCGCGATGCCTTCACCGTGGCTGACAACCAGACGGATGAACTCAAGCCCGCCTTCGTCCTGCGCGCTCCATACGCTGTCTTCCGGCGCATCCTGGCCAGCGAACTCGACCCCATGCAAGCCATGATCACCCGCAAACTCAAAGTGCAGGGAAGTATGGCGTACATGCTGCGGAACGTCCCCGTAGTGCTCGATTTCGTCCGCTGCGCGCAGGAGGTAGACACCGACTTCGAGGTCGAATAAATGCTGTATAATTACTCCGTTCAGCGTATGCAACGTCTGGCAAAAATCTCTCCACACGAGCGCATGATCAACTCCTACCCATGATGAGCGCGACTTCATCTCACCTCGAGGCGCTGGAAGCGCTGTACAAAGCCCTCACCTTTCTGGAAAAACAGACCTTACCCGTCCCCACGCGCGCCGCGCTGAACAACGCCAAGCGGCAACTGCAAAACCTGCGCAACGCCCTGGAATCACCCCCCCAACCGGGAACAGACCGCCTCGCCGCGCTGTACCGCGTCTCCCAAAGCCTGGGGGCGTCCCTCAAGCTGGACGAAGTGCTGACCCAGGTGATGGACTCCGTCATCCAGCTCACCGGCGCGGAGCGCGGCTTTCTGATGCTGCTGGACCGTCAGAGTGGGGAACTCTCCCTGCGGGCGGCGCGCAACATCCAGCAGGAGAACCTGCAGCAGGAGGACATGAAGGTCAGCCACACGGTCATCCAATCCGTGATCCAGAGCGGCGAGGGCGTGGTCACCACCAACGCCCAGAGTGATCCGCGCTTCGCCGGGCAGGAATCGGTGGTCTTCTACGCATTGCGCTCGGTGATGTGCGCCCCCCTCAAAGCGCGCGGCCGGGTGATCGGAGTAATTTATGTAGACAATCGGGCGCAAAGCGGCATCTTCGGAGAGGAAGACCTCAATCTGCTCAACGCCTTTGCCGGTCAGGCTGCCATCGCCATCGAAAACGCACAGCTCTACACACAAACCGACCGCGCCCTGGCCGCCCGCGTGGCCGAGTTGGAAACCCTCAGCCGGGTGGATCAAGACCTGAACGCCCAGCTCGACCTGGAACGAGTGGTCGAATTGACACGTCAGTGGGCGCTGCGCGGCACACAGGCGCGCAACTGTTGGATCATCCTTCTGAACGATGAAGATGAGTTGCGCTTTGCGCCTGCCCAACCCCCCGCTCTGCCAGAGGACATTGTTTCATTCCTGACCACACCGCGCGCGAGCGCCGACCTGCTCCACCTGCCGGCCCGAGAAGACCATCCCGCCTTATGCCTGGCCACACTGGTGCACAACCGCCAGACCGTCGGCGGCATCCTCATTGCGGGGGAGAAAAACATCGAACCGGCGGCGCGCCAGTTCCTTAAACGCCTGGCCGATCGGGCAGCAGCCGCAGTGCAAAACGCGCGTCTTTATCAGGCCGTCGAAGCGGCCAACGAAGCCAAATCCCAATTCGTCTCCATCGTCACCCACGAACTGCGCATCCCCCTGACTTCCATCAAGGGCTACACCGACCTGATCCGCCAGGGAGTCGTCGGCCCGATCACCGAGCAACAAACCGAATTCCTGAACGTGATCGCCAACAACGTCGAGCGTATGAGCCGCCTGATCTCCGATCTCTCGGATATCTCCCGCATCGAGCGCGGCAAACTACGCCTCGAACCCTCGCATTTCTCACTCCCCGAACGCGTGGAAGAAACCATCAACAGCCTGCGCC
The DNA here is from genome assembly GCA_003694235.1 of Anaerolineae bacterium. Lineage (GTDB taxonomy): Bacteria > Chloroflexota > Anaerolineae > Anaerolineales > UBA11858 > J130. The sequence goes on along the minus strand of RFKO01000162.1, from coordinate 988 downwards.
ACAAACTGGAGGAGAAGGGGCAAACGATTTCCACCGAACTGGACACTTCCCTCCCCCAGGTGTATGCCGACCCGAACCGCGTGGTGCAGGTGCTGACCAATTTGATCAGCAATGCCTGGAAATACACACCGGAAGGCGGCCGCATCCTCGTGCGCGCCTACCCGCTGGATGGTAAAGTCCAGGTCGAAGTTCAGGATAACGGCATCGGCATCAGCGAGGAAGACCAGAAAAAATTGTTCACGCAATTCTTTCGTTCCGAATCTCCCGCTGTGCGCGAGCAAACCGGCTGGGGGCTGGGCCTGAACGTCACCCGCAAGCTGGTGGAGATCATGGGGGGAGAAATCGGATTCCAGAGCGAGCTGGGGAAGGGCAGCACGTTCTGGTTTACGCTACCTGTAGAACCCGCACCGTCCACATGAGAAAACAACGCCCCGGTGAACGTCACCCCTTGCTCATGTACCGCCGTGCCTGGGATCGCCTCTGGCGACCGGCTCTGCTGCTCGGATTGATGTGCGGACTTCTCTGGTGGCAGTCTGGCGTGGCCACAACCCCGCTGCTGGCAAACGCCAATACCCCCTGGATGCTGGCAGCTGCTATTGTATCGCTGGGGATCGGTTTGTTTGGCTTGCTGGCGCGCAGGATGGGCTATGTCCGTTTGTACCCGGCCTATTTGCAACTGGTCACCCCTTTTCTCAAGCTCCGCATCTCGTACCGGCGGGTGCGGAGCGCGCGTCCCGTGGCGATTGCTGAACTTTTTCCTCCCTCACAACAGCCGTGGGGGCGTCGCAAATTTCTGGCGCCTTTTTACGGGATGACAGCCGTTGCCGTTGAATTGCGAGGCTTCCCTCTGCCGCCCTGGATTTTACGCTTCTTCCTGCCGAGGCAGCTTTTCCTTCCCCAAACCACCGGCCTGGTGTTCCTGGTGCCGGATTGGATGCGCTTCAGCACCGAACTGGACGCCTTCTTAGGCCGCTGGCGCGACCGCGTC
>RFKO01000161.1 GCA_003694235.1 Anaerolineae bacterium | reverse complement strand
GGCTTTAACTGCACAACGCCTGATAATCCCTTATCGATTCCTCTTCGCACTTTGTGCTAAAATTATTGCAGACCTCCATATAAACTGCACAAACACAGCTCCGCAGCCCCAACACAACCATACCACCATTGCACCCATTATTACAAAAACCTGACCAAAAATCAAGCCCCATGTCCAAACTCCTCGACCGCATGCGCAACGCCATCCGCCTCAAAGGCTACTCCCTGCGCACCGAAGAAGCCTACCTCAACTGGGTGCGCCGCTACATCTTCTACCACAACCCCGGCCTGAGCCGCGGCGAAGTCAACCGCCACCCCGCCGAAATGGGCGCCGAAGAAATCCGCGCCTTCCTCGCACACCTCGCCCGCGACCACAACGTCTCCCCCTCCACCCAAAATCAGGCCCTCAGCGCCATCCTCTTCCTCTACCGCGAAGTCCTCCACATCGAAATCGAACCCCTGCTCATCTCCATGGCCAAACGCCCCCAGCGCCTGCCCACCGTCCTCACCCCCTCCGAAGTCCAACAACTGCTCCAACACATCACCGGAAAGTACAAACTCATCGCCCAACTGCTCTACGGCTCCGGCCTGCGCCTGATGGAATGCCTCCGCCTGCGCATCAAAGATATCGACCTCACCTACCGCGCCATCACCGTCCGCGACGGCAAAGGCCACAAAGACCGCATCGTCCCCCTCCCGCAAACAGCCATCCCCGCACTCAAACGGCAGATCGAATACGCCCGCCTCCTCCACCAACAAGACCTGGAAGAAGGCTACGGCGAAGTCTACCTCCCCCACGCCCTGGCCCAAAAATACCCCAACGCCGCTCGCGAATTCATCTGGCAATACCTCTTCCCCTCCACCAAACGCTCCAACGACCCTCGCACAGGCAAAGAACGTCGCCATCACATCGACCCCTCCGGCGTGCAGCGCGCCGTACGCACCGCCGCCCGCAAAGCCGGCCTCACCAAACGCGTCACCCCACACACCCTGCGCCACTCCTTCGCCACCCACCTACTCCAAAACGGCTACGACATCCGTACCGTCCAGGAACTCCTCGGCCACAAAGACCTGCGCACCACCATGGTCTACACCCACGTCCTCCAGCGCAGCGGCCTCGCCGTCCGCAGCCCCCTCGACACCCTCAACCAACAAACCGACGAAACCAATGAACCAATGAACTAATGCACCAATACCCCAATGAACCAGATCTCCTCCATCCGCACCTTCACCACCATCGGTTCGACCAACGACTACGCCGCCGAATGGGCCGCCCAGGGAGCGCCGCACCTCTCCCTTGTCATCGCCGACGAACAAACCGCCGGGCGCGGGCGCGGCGACCGACGCTGGTTCACCCCCCCAGGCGCCGCACTGGCCTTCAGCCTCATCCTCAAACCCCACACCGCCCAGACCATCACCCGCTACGCCGGCCTGGGCGCACTCGCCGTCTGCCACAGCCTGCAAGACCTCGGCCTTCCGGCGCGCATCAAATGGCCCAATGACGTGCTCATCAACCGACGCAAAACCTGCGGCATCCTGGCTGAAGCCTCCTGGCTGGGCGACCACATCCAATCCATCATCCTTGGCATCGGCGTCAACGTCACCCCACAATCCGTACCCCCGCCCGACTGGCCCGGCCACCACGAACACCCCTTCCCCCCCACCTGCGTTCAGACCGAACTCGGCCGCCCCCTCGACCGCCACGACCTGCTACAGACCATCCTCAACCGCCTTTGCGCCTGGCTGCCGCGCCTCGAACACCCCGACTTCCTGCGCGCCTGGGAAGAAAACCTCGCCCTGCGCGGCGAATGGGTGCACATCTATGCCGGGGACGCCTCCCCCCTCAAAGCCCAAATCATCAACCTCAACCCCGATGGCAGCCTCAACGTCCGCCTCCCCTCCGGCCGGATACAGCGCCTCCACGATGGCGAAATCCACCTCCGGCCGGTTGACAGTTCCACCAAATAAGCATAAACTATACCCGCACGGAGGAAACCATGCTTGATGATCTACGCGAACAGGCCGACAACATTTTCCTGGAAGACGACCAGCCCGAAGAGGACGCCCTGGCCCCCGAGGGAGAACGCCTCTTCCTGGGCATGACCGCCGTCCAGCGCTTCGTCATCGCCGTCATGCTCTTCCTGATGATCTGCATCCTCGGCTCATTTTGCCTGCTGATCACCGAGCGCATCTATCCCCCCCTGCTCTAACCATCTCCCCTCCCCCAGACCTCAGACCGCCCCGGCCTTGCGCAAATCCTCCGCCGCAAAGCGCGCCAGCGATACCACCACATCATCCCCTTCCAGATTCATCACCTGCACCCCGCGCGTCGCCCGCCCGATCTGCGAGATCGCATCCGCCGTGGTGCGCAGCACAATCCCATTGGCCGAGATCAACGTAATCAAATCATCCTTCGGCTGAACCACACGCACCGCCGCGATCTCACCCACTTTGTCCACCGCATTACGCGCCAACGTCAACACCCCCATCGTCGCCCGACTGCGCCGCGGATACTCCGTCAACGGCGTGCGCTTGCCATAACCGCGCTTCGTCACCACCAGCAAATCGCCGCCATCCTCCACAACATCCATCCCCACCAGATAATCCCCGGCTCGCAAACTGATGGCATTCACCCCCTGCGCGGCCCGCCCCATCGGACGCACCTCGCTCTCATGAAAACGCAATGCCTGCCCCTGAGCCGTCACCAGGATCAATTCATCATCGCCGCGCGTCAAACGCACCCAGCCAAGCGCATCGTCCTCCGCCAGCCCGATGGCAATCAGCCCGGAAGGGCGCACCGCCTCGAACTCCGCCAGCGAGACCCGCTTGATCTTCCCCCCGCGCGTCAACATCGTACAATACTCCGCCGCCGAAAAATCGGGCACTGCCACGGCCGCCGTAACCGTCTCCCCTGCCGCCAGCGAAAGCACATTGAAAATCGACGACCCGCGCGCCGTCCGGTCGGCATCCGGTATCTGATACGCCTTTTCAGAATACACCTTGCCGCGGTCGGTGAAGAACAAAATCGTATCGAACGTGCGCGCCGGGAACATCATCAACACTTCATCTTCCTCGCGCGTGGTATGCCCGATCACCCCGCGCCCGCCGCGCCGCTGGGCGCGATACGTCTTCGCGCTCACTCGCTTGATATAACCGCGCTCGGTGATCGTCACCAGCACCACCTCATCGGGGAGCAAATCCTCATCGCGCAAATCCCCATCCGCATCCGGCACAATCTGCGTGCGGCGTTCGTCCGCATAACGCTCGCGCAGTTCCTCCAGATCGTCCCGAATCAGCCCCAAAATCTTCTTCGGGTGCGCCAGCAAATCCTCCAGATAAGCGATCCGCTCCAGCAGCGCCTTGTGTTCATCCTCGATCTTCTGCCGCTCCAGCGCCACCAGCCGCCGCAGCTGCATATCCAGAATCGCCTGCGCCTGCGCCTCGCTCAACCGGAAGCGGTCGATCAAACGCGCCTTTGCCGTCTCCGCATCCGGCGACTGACGAATGGTCTGCACCACATCGTCCAGATTGGCCAGCGCGATCAGCAACCCCTCCAGAATGTGCGCCCGCGCCCGCGCCTTCTCCAGCTCGAACCGCGAGCGCCGCGTGAGCACATCCTGCCGATGCTCGATATACGCCAGCAAAGCCCGCTTCAACGAAAGCAAGCGCGGCTCGCCGTTCACCAGCGCCAGCATCTGCACGCCAAAAGTGGATTGCAACGGCGTATACTTGTACAGCTGATTCAACACCTTGCGCGGATGCGCTCCCCGCTTCAACTCGATGATGATCCGCATCCCCGTGCGGTCGGATTCGTCCCGCAGGTCGGCGATATCGTCCAGCCGGCCTTCGCGCGCCAGCGCGGCAATGCGCTCGATCAGCGTGTTCTTGTTCAGCTGATAGGGAATCTCGGTGATCACAATCCGGTGCCGGTTTTTGCCGTTCTCCTCGATCAGCGCCCGCCCGCGCAGCACAATCCGCCCCCGACCGGTGCTGTAGGCCTGACGGATGCCCTCGTCCCCCACAATCACACCGCCGGTGGGGAAATCCGGCCCCGGCAGATGCGGCAGCAAATCTTCCACCGTGATATCGTCCAACCGGTCGAAATGCTCGATCAGAAAGATCAGCGCCGCCGCAAGCTCCCCCATGTTGTGCGGGGGAATATTGGTCGCCATCCCCACCGCAATACCCGAAGCACCGTTCAGCAACAGATTCGGCAAACGCGCCGGCAGCACCACCGGCTCTTTCAGCGAACCATCGAAGGTCTCGCTGAAATCCACCGTATCCTTCTCGATATCAACCAGCATCTCCTCGGCAATCCGGCTCAGCCGCGCCTCGGTGTAGCGCATCGCCGCCGGGGAGTCGCCATCGATCGAGCCGAAGTTGCCCTGCCCATCCACCAGCGGATAGCGCATGGAAAAATCCTGCGCCATGCGCGCCATCGTATCGTACACCGCCGCGTCGCCGTGCGGGTGATACTTACCCAGCACCTCGCCCACAATACGCGCCGATTTCTTGTACGCGCTGTTGGAACGAATTCCCATATCGTGCATGGCATACAAAATGCGGCGGTGAACCGGCTTCAGCCCATCCCGCACATCCGGCAATGCACGCGCCACAATCACGCTCATGGCGTAGTCCAGGTACGCCGAGCGCATCTGTTGATCGATATCTACAGACTGAATAGTGCCGATATCCATAAGCAATGCTCTTTGCAAACTAAACGAAAAAACGTGTGCTCACCCCATGGCGGGCACACGTTTAATTATACCGCGAACGCTCCCTGCGGTCTTCTCGTTCTGCGGCGGACGTCGCTACCAGGCCACCCTCCCGCAGGCCCCAAACCTGCGGGAGGGTTTTCCATCTACATTGCGTTCAGCCGCGCAACTGCGCGCCGATCTCGCGCTCCAGGCGTTTGACGATTTTGGTGCGGATTTTGGCCGCGTCCTTGTCGGTCAGCGTGCGCTCCGGGTCCTGATACGTCAGGCTGTAGGCCAACGACTTCTTCCCCGCGCCGATCTGCTCGCCGCGGTACACATCGAACAGGCGCACGTCCGCCAGGCGTTCCCCGCCCGTCTGCCGGATCAGCGCCTCCACCTGCCCGGCGGGGACGTCTTCGTCCACGATCAGGGCGATGTCTTCCAGGATGGGCGGCTGGGAGGGGATGGCGGTCACCTGGAAGAGCGGCGGCACGGCGGCGATCAGGGCGCGCAGGTCGAAATCGGCGGCCAGCACCGGCGTTTCAGGGAAGTCGTAGTTCTCCGCCACCAGGGGATGCAGTTCACCCATCACACCCACCGCTTTGCCGGCTACCCGCACATCGGCGCACTTGCCGGGGTGGAAGGACGGATGCGCCGCGGGGTGGAAATCCACCTCGGGGAGATGCAGCCCGCTCAGGGCGTGCTCGACGATGCCCTTCAGATCGTAGAAATCCATCGGGGTGGAATCCGCGCCTTGCCAGTCGGGCAGCGCCCGCGGGCCGGTCAGCGCGATCACCAGTCGCGCCTGCTCATCGGGCAAATCCTGCCCCTCCACCCGCAGAAAGACCGGGTTGATCTCAAACACGGCGATGCGCTCGCGGATGCGGGCGTTGCGCTCCACAATCTCCAGGACCGAGGCCAGCAGGCTGCGCCGCAGCACCGAGCGCTCCGGCGTGATCGG
>RFKO01000160.1 GCA_003694235.1 Anaerolineae bacterium | reverse complement strand
TCATCGGCCCTAATCGCGCCGGCAGATACCAGAGAGCGTTGGCGCTCACCAGCAGCGCCACAACGGCGGTTAACGCCAGGGCGCGTGCTTTGCGCCTGGCGGATCGCGGCCGCCCGGCCAGCCAGACGATACCGGCGGAGGTGAGCAATGTCAACCCCGGTAGCCCTTCGTAGTAATAGCGCGGCCCGAAAAGCCACGCCCCCACCCAGTAGGCGGCGTAGATCAGCACCAGGACGGGAAACACGGCGATCGCCGGCCACAGGCGGCGTTCCCGCCGCACCGCCCACAGCCCGAAGGGAAGGAAAATCCACGAAAATTTTCCCCAGCCAAACAGATCGCTCAGACCGGCGTTCAGGCTGTGCCGCGTGTTCAACAGGGCCTGCTTCAAGGAATGCCCGCTCTCCCGGACGCCGTGCCCCGGCCCGAACCCCAGGCGGTCGTATTCCCACCACAGCGTGTAGGGATTGATCAGCGGGTCGCCGGTGACGGCGTACTGCCAGAGGAAATGCAGGCTGCCGATGAACAAGGCGAGCGCGCCTACGATCAGGATGCGGCGGCGGATGACCGGGGAGCCGCGCCACAGCAGGATTGCTCCGTGAATCCCGAAGGGGATGGCAACCCCCAGGGCGGTCAACGGGCGGCTGAGGGCCAGGACCCCGAGGGATAGTCCTGCGGTGATGGGGGGGAGGAGTCCCGGGAGATGCGGCGGCCCCTCGAGGGTGTCCAGCCAGGCCAGCGTGAACGCCAGGGTGAGCCACATCCCCCAGGCGTGGGCGAGCAGCACGCTGGAATTCATCAGGAAGAACGGCGAGGAGAGCGTCAGGCCGGCGGCCAGCAGGCCGGTTGTCTCCCCCAGCGTGCGTTTACCCAGTAAATAGACCATCCAGATGCTCATGCCGGCCAGCAAAGGATTGACCCAGGTTCTAGGGGCGGGCCTGTTGCCCTGCGGCGCGCCGCTGAGGTCGAGAACCGCCGGTATTTCCTGGCGGGCGATGGCGGTTTTCTCGCCGCCGGTGGGGAGGAGGATTGCTTCTTCCGGCAATGGGGTAGGGGTGGGCTGCGGGGCAGGCGGCGGCGCGCTGTGCGTCTGCGAAGATAAACGCTCGGCAAGCGGAGCACCACCGGCCAGCCAAGGGGGTACTTGGAAAATCGCCGCCCCTGGTAATCCACCACGAAAGGGACAAGGAAACTTTTGGGATTGGGGGGAGATGGAAGGGTCAACTCGCCGCGGGCGATCACCTGCGCCTGCCAGACGTAGGCGAACTCATCTTCCAGGTGAGGGAGCCCCTCGAAGATGTGCGCCGCGATCCAGGCGTTGACGGCTATGGCCAGGAGGGCCAGGGTGAGGGCGATTTTGCGTGCCATGAATGTGGTTGCATTGGTTCATTAGTTGCATTAGTTGCATTGGTTGCATTGGTTGCATTGGTTGCCCGAAGAACTGATGAACCAATGAACCAATGAACCAATGAACTAATGAACTAATGCACTAACCGCGATTTCGTGGAGGAGGCCGTTGGTCGCCAGCACGCCGCGGTTGCGGGCCAGGGTGCGTCCGGCGGTGAAGTCGAGCGGCTTGCCATCCAGGTCGGTGACCCGCCCGCCGGCCTCTTCGACCAGGATCGAACCGGCGGCCTGATCCCAGATTTTTTCGCGGTAATCGGGCTGTTTGGGGGAGAGCAGGCGCAGGTAGATTTCGCCCTGTCCGGCGGCCAGCAGGCCGTATTTGGCCTGGCTGTCCATGCGGACGGGTTCGGCCTGCACACCCAGCGCGGCGGCGAACTTGTCGATCTGGCTGACGTTGGTGTGACCGGATTCGTAGGAGCGCAGCAGGCGCGCTTTGGCGGGGTCGCTTTGCTGCGAGACGCGCAGCGGGGTGAAGTCAGCCGGCGCAGCCAGCGGCGCGGCCCAGCAGCCCTGGCCGCGGGCGGCGGCGAACAGCACGCCGCGGTCGGAACGCCCCAGAAAATCTCCCGGCAGGTTGGGGCAGCCCAGCACACCGACCTGCACCTGACCATCCTCCACCAGCGCCAGGGCGATGGCGTACTGATCGCCGCGCAGAAAGCCTTTGGTGCCGTCGATCGGGTCGAGCGTCCAGAAACGCGCCCCTGATTCTGCCGAACCGCGGTCAATCCAGCGGCAGACGGATGATGGACTGGCTGACGGCTGGAAGCGTTGGACAAAGGCGGTGATGCGTTCCAGCGTTGCGCTATGCTCCGGCGTTTGCAAAGAGGAGGAATCCTCCTCTCCCACCAGCAGATCGTGGGGGAAAGCCTGTTCCAGCAAAGCGCCGACCAGCGCCTGGGCGGCGAAGTCGGCCACGGTGACCGGGGAGCGGTCGTCTTTGGTCAGCGCGGCGGAGACCATCTCGCGCTGGATCTGCTGCACCAGCGCGCAGGCTTTGCGCACCGCGTGCAGGGCAAAACGGACTTCGGGGGCTGAAGTGGCGAGCATGGGTTCCTCTTCTTTCTATCGTCTGTGGTCCGTGGTCTGTGGTCTGTCGTCTATCGTCCGTCGTCTGTCCACCACTCCGGTCAGGTCATACGGCAGCGCGCCGGTGATGCGCACCGGCGTCAGCGTGCCGATGGGTAATTCTTCTTCCACGATGACCAGGCCGTCGATTTCGGGGGCATCGCGGTAACTGCGCCCCAGGGAGATGCCATCGCCCCGGCCTTCGATCAGCACATCCAGGGTCTGGCCGACGAATTGCTGGTTGCGCTCCAGGGAGATGGCCTGCTGAGTTTCCATCAACTGCTCCCAGCGGGCTTGCTTGATCTCAGGCGGGATGGGGTCTCCCAGCGGTTCGCTGGCCGTGCCGGGCTCGAAGGAGAACTGGAACGCCCCCACGCGGTCGAAGCGAATCTCGCGCATGAAGTCGAGCAGCGTGTTGAACTCCTCTTCCGTCTCGCCGGGGTAGCCGACGATGAAGGTGGTGCGCAGTGCCAGGTCGGGCATGGCGTTGCGCATTTTCTCCAGCGTGCGGTAAACCCAATCGATGTTGGCGGGGCGGCGCATGCGGCGCAGCATGGCGGGGTGCGCGTGCTGCAACGGCATATCCAGGTAAGGGACGACCTGCTCGTGCGTGGCCATGACCTCGATGAGTTCGTCGGTCACATAGCCGGGGTAGGCGTACAGGATGCGCAGCCAGGGCACATCGGGCACGGCGGCGCAAAGCTGGCGCAACAGGGTGGCCAGTCCGTTCTTCATGCCCAGGTCGTGTCCGTAGTCGGTGGTGTCCTGGGCGATCAGGTTGATCTCGTGTACGCCCAAATCCTGCAGGGCGCGGGCGTCGGCGAGGATGGCTTCGATGGGGCGGCTGACGGCGGTGCCTTTGATCAGGGGGATGGCGCAAAAGGCGCACGGACGGCGGCAGCCGTCGGCGATTTTGAGGTACGCGCTGGCGCCCTGCACGGTGACGCGCTGGGTGCCGGCGTCGTCACGCCCGACCGTATCCACCTCTGGCAGGTGGTAAACCGGTTCGGGGTGTTTGCCGTTCCGCAGGCGGTGGACGACATCCAGGATGTCCATCCAGCGGCGGGTTCCTAAGATGCCGTCGATGCCGGGCACCTGGCGGGCAACCTGTTCGCCGTATCGCTGGGTCAG
>RFKO01000159.1 GCA_003694235.1 Anaerolineae bacterium | reverse complement strand
TGCTGCTCGCCCTGGGAGGACTGGCGCTGCTCATCCTGCGCCTGCCCAACGCCTGGGGATATGGTCTGATCATGTTGAGCATCCTGGCCCTTGGTCACGGCATCCACCTGATTGCGCCCGACCGCCAGAGCGATTTCGCCGGCTTTGTACGCCTGACCCAACTGGCCGCCTACCCCTTGCTGCTGGCCTTGCCCCGCCGCTTCTCTTTGGCGACGATCGCGCCGCCTCCCGTCGCCGCGCCCCAAAAACCCGCCCCGCCCCCACCGCCGCAGCCAGCCAGGCCAGCGGCCGACCCCAAACGCCTGCTCTCCGCGCTGGAAATCCTCACCGCCGACGACCCCGCGCAGCGACTGCCGGCCATCAGCCGCGTCGTGGCCGAGAACATGCTGGCAGACATCTGCTTGCTGTTGCAATTCAACTCCGTTGAGGGCGTTTTCCAAATCCCCTGTGGGTATGACCTGATTCGAGAAGAGCACATCGCCCCCACCGCCGTGCGGGCCACCGAACTGCCGCTGCTGACCTCGGCGATGATCAAAGAACGTTCTCTCCGCCTGCCCGCCAGCAGCACATCCCAGGACATGAGCACCCTGGCCTCCCTGTACCAGCTGAGCACAGCCGGCCACCTGCTGGTCAGCTTTGTCCCTCACCCGCCCAACACACAACCGCTGGGAATTGTGCTGCTCTCCCCCTATTCCAACCGTCGCTGGAACAACCGCGATCAACAAAACCTGGAAAAAATTGCTCACGGGCTGGCCCCCATCTTGCACCCTGAGGAGGGACAGGCGACACCCGCCGCCGTGGCGGTCGCACCGTCAGACCAGGCAACGGAACAGGAACTGGCCGAAGCCAAGAGCACCATCGCGGCACTCGAGGCCCGTCTGGAAGAACTCCAGGCGCAAAACGCACGACTCCAGGCACAAACAGAGCGCCAGCCCCAACCTCAGACCGACGCATCCCTGGCCTCGCTGGAAGAAGAATACCGCAAAGCGCAGGAAACGCTGGCGCGTCTGCAGGTTGAAAACCGCCGCCTGGGAGAGATGGTCGAAAGCCTGATCGCCGAAACCGATACCCACGGCCTGACCACCGTCGGCCAACTGAAGAAGGAACTGCAAGAGGCGCTCGAAGAGATCGCCCACCTCAAAAATCAACTCGCCCTGGCCGACCAGCGCGCGCTGGCGCTGGAAAAAGGGGCGTCGTCCACTCAGACCGTATCTGCCGGGCAAATCGAAATGCTAACCACCATCATCCAGGACCTGCGCCAACCGCTTTCCTCGATCGTCGGCTACACCGAACTGCTGTTGGGTGAATCCGTCGGCATCCTGGGCGCTTTGCAACGCAAGTTCCTGGAACGCGTGCGCGCCTCCGCCGAGCGCATGCAACTGCTGCTGGACGACCTGATCCAGCTCACCACGCTGGAGGGAGAGGGACAACAGATCAAACCGCAGCCGGTGGACTTGGGCAGCGTGCTGGACAACGCCATCGCCGATACGCGCGCCCAGATGCGCGAGAAAAACATCTCCCTGCGCGTCGACCTGCCCGACCCGCTACCCAGGTTGCAGGCCGACCGCGACGCCTTGCAGCAGATCTGCATCAACCTGCTCAACAATGCCACCACGGTTTCCCCGCCGGAGGGCGAAATCCTGTTGCGTGCCGAAATCCAGCACAGCGAAAACGAGCGCGACTACGTGCTCCTGCAGGTGGCCGATCAGGGCGGCGGCATCCCGGAGGAAGACCTGCCGCGGGTGTTCTCGCGCCTGTACCGCGCCGATAACCCGCTCATCGAAGGCGTGGGCGACAACGGCGTCGGTCTTTCCATCGTCAAAACGCTGGTAGAAGCCCACGGCGGGCGCATTTGGGTGGATACCGAACGCGGCAAAGGCTCAACCTTCAACGTTTTGCTGCCGCTCTCCCCCAACACCTTTCCGGAGACCGCGCCGGAGGCAAACGGATAAATGAAAGCGCGCGGCGAAATTCTGGCCGCGGCTCTGGCCGCGTTGATTTCGCTCACCATCCTCGGCGGCAGCCTGGCCGCCGGCCTGGCCGAGCAAGGCGCCGCCGTCGCGCTGCGCATCCCCCCCAGCAACACCCCCACGGCGACCACCCCGCCGCCGTTGCCCACCGTCCCCCCAGGCCAGCCGACGTACACTCCCTCCAGCACCCCCTCGCGCACACCGTCCCCCACCACCGCAGCCCAACCCACGGCCTGCCCCGTGCCGGAGAACTGGCAGCCCTACACCGTACAGAACGGTGATACCCTGCCCTCTCTGGCGGCGCGGCACAACGTCAGCCAGGAGCAAATCATCTCGGCCAACTGCCTGCTCTCCGAAACCCTGCTGCCGGGCTCCAGCCTGTATCTACCGCCGCTCCCCACGGCCACAGCCACAGCAGCGCTGTTGCCCACCGTCACCCCCATCCCCTGCGGGCCGCCTGCCGGCTGGATCACCTACATTGTGCAGGCCGGCGACACCCTCTACCGCATCGGCCTGGCATACGGCGTCACCGTTGGCCAGTTGCAGCAGGCCAACTGCCTGGGCGCTTCAACCTACATCCAGGCGGGGCAGACGCTCTACGTGCCCAATGTGCCCACGCGCACGCCTCTCCTGACGGCCACTGCCACGCCAACCGAGACCGCTACCCCCACCGTCACTGCCTCACCCAGCGCCACCGCTTCACCCGGCGTCACCCTCTCGCCGACGAGCACATCCACGGCCACGGCGACGGCCACCTCAACGGCGACCGCGACCGCCTCCCCAACAGCAGCCGCCACCAGCACATCCACCAACACGCCAACGGCCAGCGCCACCTCCAGCCCAACAGCCACCGACACGCCCACAGCGTCGCCCACCGCCACAGCGACCGCCACGACTGCGCCGACCAGCACATCCACCGCCACCGCAACGGCCACCATCGCGCCGACCGCGACGCCGACCGCCTCGCCTATCCCCTGAGCACCGCCTGCCGAGCATGGACGCCTCATCATGAAAACCTTCCGTCGGTTGCTCTGGATATTCTTCCTGCCTGGATTGCTGGCCGGTTACTGGCTGGCCACCGGTGTAACCCATCCCCCTGCCCAGGCCGAGCCACACGCCGGCCTGGTGACAGTCCCACCGGACGCCAGCCCTACACCCACCCCCTTTCAGCCCCTCCCC
>RFKO01000158.1 GCA_003694235.1 Anaerolineae bacterium | reverse complement strand
CTGAAAGATCGCGCCGGCGCGGTAGCAGGTGTCGTAAGTGCGGCGGCCGGCGTAATCCAGCACGATGGCTTCTTCCGGCACGCCGAGGCGCAGGGCGTAGTCGCGCATGGCAGCCGGTTCGTTGTAATTCTCGAAGCGGTTGTCGCCGCTCATCAGCAGCACTTCCACTTTGCCCTCGAAGTACAGGTCGGCGGCGGTGGCCACCCGGTCGCGCAGCACGCCGCTGGGCGAGCCGTCGCGCCACAAGCCGGCCCCAAAGACGATGGCAACCTTGCGGGGAGGGACGTTCTCTGGGGGATAAATGCGGGCGGTAGCGAAGCGCGCCGTCCACCAGCGGGCTGCCAGCAGAGCGCTCAAACCGAGGATGATCAGAATCAGCAGGGTCAGGAACATGGTTTTCAGAATACGCAGAAACACGCGGCCAATTGTACACGATGTGGAGGGCAAAGGGTTGGGAAAATCAAAAGTCGGACTGAGAGACAGTCCGACTTTTTTCGGCAGGTGCGCTATCCGGCCTGCTCAGACGAAGCGGGCGCGAATCTCGGCGCTCACATAGTCCAGAATGGCGACGGTGATGGCAATGAACCACACTGCCATCCCCGCGGAGCGGTAATCCAGCAGGCGGATGTATTGCGCCAGCAGGAAGCCGATGCCGCCGCCGCCGACGAACCCGATCACCGTGGACATGCGGATGTTGATGTCCCAGCGGTAGATGGTGAACGAGACGAAAGGCGGGATGATCTGCGGTATGACGGCGTACACCACGGTTTGCAGCCAGGTGGCGCCGGTGGCCTGGATGGCTTCGATAGGGCCTGGGTCGATTGACTCGATGGCCTCTGAGTATAGCTTCCCCAGCGCGGCGATCGAGTGCAGGGTGAGCGCCAGGATGCCGGCGAACGGCCCCAGGCCGACCACGATGACCGCGATGATCGCCCAGATCAGCGGCTCGATCGAGCGAATCACGTTGAGGATGCCGCGCATCAGGTAGTAGATCACCAGCGTGATCGGCGAGGCCGACATCAGGTTGCGCGCCGCGATAAAGCTGACCGGTACGGCAAGGATGACCCCGAAGAAGGTGGCCATCATACCGATGAAGATGGTCTCGATCATCTTCTCGACCACCAGTTTGAAATCCTTGCTCAGATGTGCCGGGCCCACCGAAGCCACCTGCTCGCCGAACACCTTCCAGATGTAGAAGGGTTCGTCCGCTGAGGGGGGCAGCAGGCGGTAGGGCATCACAATGTCAATGGCAAAATGACCGTCCGCGTCGGGCGTGACCACCACGTACTCGCCGCTTTGGCGCTGGCGGAAGACGTTGCCCAGCGGATCTTTCCATTTTATGGCTACGGGGTTATCGGGCGAGAAATTGTAACCCTCCAGGTGCAGCGTGGTGCCGGGTTCGCCGCCCTGCGTGCTGAGCTCCCCACAGGTGGGGGTGGCGACCAGGGTCGGTTCATCCCCGCTGACCTGGTTAACGGCCGGCGGCTCACCCACGCAGGGCACCTGGATATCGGCGAAAGCCTGCACGGTTTCTTCCTCGCGCTCGATGGCTTTCTCCCATGGCCAGAGCACTCGCGCCAGCGGCGGGCCGGCTTCGTCCATCTGCGCCACCATAGCGACCAGGTCAATCTGACCGATTTGCCAGCCCAGGGCGAAAAAGACCAGAATGATCATAAAGAAAACGCCTACCGGCGTGCGCTCGCGATGGCGGGCGATCTGGTAGGCATCCCACGCGATCCACAGCAGCAGCAGCGCGAACAAGATGGTGGCGGAAAGCAGCAGGTTGTCCAGTTTGAGGGCTTTTTTGAAGATATTCAACCAGCCGGTGTCGCGCGGCGCTGCCAGACGAAAGCGCCAGATCATCAGGCCGAGGATGGTGATATAGGAGAAGAAGATGATCAACCCTCGGCGGATCGAGCGGGCGAGCACCTGCCCCAGGCCGGGGATGAGCAGCGAGAACAGCGCGGCCAGCGGGGGAGGGACGAGGCTGGGAGGACGCACGCCTTCGGGTTGATGACCGATTTTGCTCATGCTTCACCTCCGCGCGTGGATTGCAGTTCTCCTTGCAGGCCGCCGCTCACGCGTTCGGCCTCCTCGCCGTAGATGTTCTTGAACTCTTCGTCGGTCATGGCGCGGATATCCTCGCGGCTGCCCTGGTACACCAGGCGCCCGTCGCGCAGGCCGATCACCCGCGTGGCGTAGCGTTGCACCAGGTCGAGGTAGTGCAGGCTGCAAATCACCGTCAGCCCGTCCTCCTGATTGAGCATTTCCAGATATTGCATGATCGAGTGTGCCAGCACCGGGTCGAGGCTGGCGACCGGCTCGTCGGCCAGGATCATCTTCGGCTCTTGCATCAGCGCGCGCGCCACGCCGACGCGTTGCTGCTGCCCGCCGCTCAGCTCGCGCGCCAGTTTGTGCGCCTGGTCTTCGATGCCCAGACGCCGCAGGGCCTGCATGGCTTTTTCTTTGTCCTCGCGGGTGAATTGCCCGAACAGGCTTTTCCACTGCGGCGTGTAACCCAGGCGGCCGGACAGCACATTGGTGATCACGGTGGAGCGGCGCACCAGGTTGAAGTGCTGGAAGATCATGCCGATCTGGCGACGCATCTTGCGCAGCTCTTCCCCCTGTAATTTGGTGATATCCACCCCGTTCCAGATGATCTCCCCCTCGGTGGGATCGATCAGTCGGTTGATGCAGCGCAGCAGTGTGGATTTCCCCGAACCGCTCAACCCGATGACGACGAGGAACTCTCCGTCTTCAACCGTAAAACTGACGTCTTTGAGAGCCACGGTTCCGTCGTCATACACTTTGGTCAGATGACGGACTTCGAGCATAGATGTTTCTCCTCATGATGAATAATGAACACCTGTGGGTTTGATTGTATCATGGCGAAGAAGAAGGCGCAAAATGCTTCTTGTCGCCCAAACCGCCTGCGTGTACAATCTGCCTGCTATGAGCGACGATCTGCAAGCGCGTTACCAGCACGCCCTGGATTACATCTACAGCTTTGTGGATTTCAGCCGCACACATCAGCAAAACCTGTCGCCGGAGAATTTCGATCTCTCTCGCATGTTCGCGCTGATGCGCCGGCTGGGGGAGCCGCAGAATCGCTATCCTTCTCTGCACATTGCCGGCAGCAAAGGGAAGGGTTCGGTGGCGGCATTCTGCGCTGCGGCGTTGCAGGCGGGGGGGTATCGTGTTGGCCTGTACACCTCGCCGCATCTCAAAGATTTCGAGGAGCGCATTCAGGTGGACGGTCAACCCATCCCGCGCGCCGATCTGGTGGCGCTGGTGGAGGAGATCAAGCCTCATGTGGCTGCCATCCCCCGCCTGACCACTTTCGAGATCACCACGGCGCTGGGGTTTCTGTACTTTGCCCGCCGCGGGGTGGACTTCGCCGTGATCGAGGTCGGCCTGGGGGGACGGCTGGATGCCACCAACGTGATCACGCCGCGGGTCGCGGTGATCACCGCGCTGCAGCTGGAGCACACGATGATTTTGGGTGACACCTTGTCCCAGATCGCGGCGGAAAAGGGCGGCATCATCAAGACCGGCGTCCCGCTGGTGGTCGCGCCGCAGCAGGCGGAAGCGCTGGCGGTGCTGGAAAGCATGGCCGCGGAAAGAGATGCGCCGTGCTACCGCCTGGGGCGTGAGTACCGCTATCGCGCCGTGGAAGCCTCTCTGGAGGGGCAGACGCTCGATGTCTGGCGGCAGGACGCGGAGCATGCGGCGCAGCGTTTACGCATCCCCTTGCTGGGCTTGCATCAGGTGGAGAACGCCGCGCTGGCCTGGGCGGCGCTGGACGTGCTGAGGCGGCATGATGAACTTGACCTGCCCCCGACCGCGGTGGCGGCAGGCTTTGAGCGCGCCCGCTGGCCGGCTCGCTTCGAGATTTTACAGCGCTGCCCGCCGCTGGTGGTGGATGCGGCGCACACGCCCGCTGCCATGCGGCGGGTGTGCGAGACGCTGGACGCCTTCTTCCCCGACCGTCCGCTCTGGCTGGTGTATGGCGTCTCCGAGGATAAAGACGTGGCCGGCATGTTACGGGCGCTCCCGCCGCGGGTGGAGGAAGTGCTCTGCACGCGGGCCGAACACCCTCGCGCCCTGGATGCAGAGACGCTGGCGGAGCGGGTGCGTGCGGCCGGCTTTGCCAGCCGGTCTGTCGAACCTGTGGGCGCGGCGTTGTTCGCCGCGCTGGAAGAAGCGCCGCCCGAGGCGGTGATTCTGGTGAGTGGGAGCATTTTCGTGGCGGCCAGCGCGCGCATCGCCTGGCTGGAACGCCAGGGAGAACTCGTGGAGTAAAAGGAATGTCCTTCGACGATTGGGAACAATACGAAGACGCCGATGAATTGATGGATGCGCTACACCAGCGCACCGAAGAGTTGTACGCGGTCGAAGACCGGCCTCTGGATGTGGACGGCACCTTCGAAGCGCCGGTGATGCCTCTGCGCGGGGTGATGGTTTACCCTCAGATGGTCTCCCCCCTGTTCATCGCCCGGGCGCAGACCTTTTGGGCGGTGGAGGAGGCTCAGCGGCAGAACCAGACGCTGATCGCCCTGGTGCAGACCGATCCGCAGGTCGAGGAACCCGGCCCGGAGGATTTCTTTCCGGTGGGGGTGGAGGTGGCGGTTGGCCGCCTGATCACCATGCCCGACGAGGCCGCTTCCGCGCTTGTGCAGGGGCGGCGTCGCGTGGAAGTGGTGGAGTTCACCCAGGTACAGCCTTATTTGCGGGCGCGCGTGCGCCCGATATACGAGGAGGTGGTGCTCGACCGGCAGGTGCAGGCCACCATGCGCTCGGTGTTGGATCTGTTCGATCGCTGTGTGCAGCTCAATCGCAGCATCCCCGAAGAGGCTTATCTCTTTGCCCTCAACATCGACGAACCGGGATGGCTGGCGGATATGATCGCCACCGCGCTCTCCCTCAGCATGCCGCTGCGCCTGAAGGTGCTGGCCGAAGTCGATCCGCTCAAGCGCCTGGAGATGGTGAGCGGAATTCTGGCGCAGGAACTGGATGTGCTGGAACTGGAGAGCGAGATACAGAATCGCACCCGCAACGAGGTTGACCGTTCCCAACGTGAGTTCTACCTGCGCGAACAGATGCGCGTGATCCAGGGTGAACTGGGTGAAAGTGATCCCACCCTGGCCGATGTGGCCGAACTGCGGGAGCGGATCGAAAAGACGCCCATGCCGGCGCACGCCCGCGAACGCGCCCTCAAAGAATTGAACCGTTTGAACCACATGCCGCCGCTCTCGCCGGAGGTCGGCATCATTCGCACTTATCTGGACTGGCTGCTCGAACTCCCCTGGGAAAAGGCGACCGAGGACAATCTTGATCTGGAGCACGCCGCGCGCGTGCTGGATGAGAATCACTACGGCCTGCCCAAGGCCAAAGACCGCATCCTGGAATACATCGCCGTGCGCAAGCTGAAGCCGGAGAAATCCCGCCAGCCAATTCTGTGCTTTGTCGGGCCGCCGGGGACCGGGAAGACTTCGCTGGGGCGCTCGATTGCCAAAGCGCTGGGGCGAGAGTTCGTGCGCCTCTCGCTGGGCGGCGTGCGCGATGAGGCCGAAATCCGCGGCCACCGCCGCACCTACATCGGCGCGCTGCCGGGGCGCATCTTGCAAACCATGAGACGCGCCGGCGTGGTCAACCCCTTGTTCATGCTGGACGAGATCGACAAGTTGAGCATCAGTTACCGCGGCGACCCGGCCGCAGCTTTGCTCGAAGTGCTCGACCCGGAACAGAACAACGCCTTTTCCGATCACTACCTGGAAGTGGATTACGATCTCTCGCAGGTGATGTTCATCACCACGGCCAACACCGACGCCACCATCCCGGATGCTCTGCTTGACCGCCTGGAGGTGATCGATTTTCCCGGTTATATTGACGAGGAGAAGCTGGAGATCGCCACCCGCTTTCTCATCCCGCGCCAGCTGGCCGAAAGCGGCCTGGAGCCGGGCGAGATCGAGTTCACCGAGGCGGCGCTGCGGGAGATCATTCGCTCGTACACTTACGAGGCCGGCGTGCGCAACCTGGAGCGCGAGATCGGTCGCGTTTGCCGCAAACTGGCGCGCAAGAAGGCCCAGGGCGAAGATTACCCTCGCAAAGTGGATGCGGAGGATGTGCATCTCTATCTCGGCCCGCCGCAATTTCTCGACCAGCGGCGGGAGATGCAGGACGAAGTGGGGGTGGCGACTGCCCTGGCCTGGACGTACAACGGCGGAGAGATCATGCCGGTGGAAGTGGTGTTGCTGGATGCCAAAGGAGGCACGCGCCTGACCGGTAAGATCGGTGAGGTGATGCGCGAGTCCTTCGAGGCCGCTTCCACCTATATGCTTTCGCGGGCCGAACAACTTGATCTCGATGTCGAAGAATGCCAGAACAAGGGCGTTCACCTGCACATCCCGTCAGGCGCCATTCCCAAGGACGGGCCGAGCGCCGGCATCACGCTGGCCACCGCGCTGATTTCGGCCTTTACCGGTCGGCCGGTGCATTGTGAAGTCGGCATGACGGGGGAGATCACGCTGCGAGGGCGGGTGCTGCCCGTCGGCGGCGTGCGCGAGAAAGTCCTGGCGGCTTATCGCGCCGGCCTGGAGAAGGTGATCCTCCCCGCCGCGAACGAGAAAGACCTGGTGGACGTGCCGGAGAAAGTGCGCCAGCAGCTGGATATCCGTTTGGTGAAACACATGGACGAGGTGCTGGAGATCGCGCTGCATCCCGCCCCTCCCAAACCGAAACGCCGCAAACGGAAGAAGGCGGAGAGCAAGGAAGCACAGGAAGAGGAGAAAGAAAAGAAGGCGGACAGGGAGGAGCGGCAAACGGAGACGGGTGAAGAGCAGGCGGACGCTTGACGGACGGTGGTGAACGATGGACGGCGGACGGGAGAAAGCAGGGAAGGTGCACTTCTCTGAGTATGTCGCTTTGAGCGACCTGGCTGCCGCGCTGTGCGCTCTGGCCAATGCGGACGGTGGGGAGGTGATCTTGGGCGTCTCTGCCGGGGGCGCGGTCACCGGCGTGGGCAATGTGGACGAGGCGATAGACCGGGTCTTCCGCGCCGCGTTGATGGTCGAGCCGCCGCTGGTGTTGCCGTTGCCGCGACTGGCGGACCGGCAGGGGGCGTCAGTGCTGGTCGTCACCGTGCCGCCGGGATTGCCGCATGTTTATCACCTGGAGGGCCGTTATCTTGTCCACCGCGCCGGCCGGATCGAAGCGCTCTCCTCGCGCGCCCTGCGCGCCTTGCTGATGCAGCGCGGCGTGGTTTCCTTCGAAGCGCAGATTGTGGAAGACGCCGCGCTCTCCGACCTGGATGAGGAACAGGTTGAGGCTTACCGGCAGGCGCTCAACCTGCCGCCAGACTCGCAGCCCTGGGAGATGCTCTTTCAGCGCGGTTGTCTGCGGCGTCAGGAGGGGGAACTGCGTCCCACCTATGCCGCGCTGTTGCTGTTTGGGCGTCAGCCGCAACGCTGGCTGCCCAGCGCGCGTATCCTGGCGGCGCGCTTCTCCGGCAAGGCGTTGGGGGATGAATTCATCAAGCAGGAGATTGAAGGCACGCTGCCGCAGCAACTGCGCCGCGCCGAAGCGTTCGTGCGCGACCATCTGCGTCAGGTGGCGCGGCTGAGCGGGTTACAGCGGGTGGAAGTGCCGGAGTACCCTCTCGAGGCGGTGCGCGAACTGCTGGTCAACGCGGTGGCGCATCGCGATTACAACCAGCAGGGGGATACCATCCACCTGCACGTCTTCGCCGACCGCCTGGAGGTGCACTCCCCCGGCGGACTGCCCGGCCCGGTGACGCTGGATAACCTGCTCGAAGCGCGCTTTTCACGCAATCCGGTGATCGCCCAGGTGCTTTCCGACCTGGGCTTCGTGGAGCGGCTGGGCTATGGGTTGAACCGCGTG
>RFKO01000157.1 GCA_003694235.1 Anaerolineae bacterium | reverse complement strand
GGGCTGATTTACCGCGGCCCGCGGCTGATCAACTGGTCGCCGGGGCTGAAAACCGCGGTCTCCGACCTGGAGGTGGAATACAGCGAGGAAGAAGGCAAACTGTACTACTTCAAGTACATGATCGCCGGCTCGCAGGAGTACATCCCCGTCGCCACCACCCGCCCGGAGACCATCCTGGGCGACACCGCCGTGGCCGTGCACCCCGAAGACCCGCGCTACCAGAAGTTCATCGGCAAGAAAGCTGTCGTACCCATCCTGGGGCGCGAAATCCCGGTGATCGCCGATGAGTACGTGGATCGCGAGTTCGGCACCGGCGCGCTAAAAATCACCCCCGGCCACGACCCCAACGACTTCGAGATCGGCCAGCGCCACAACCTGCCGATCATCTCGGTGCTGGACGAGGCCGCGCGCGTCAACGAGAACGGCGGCCCGTACGCCGGGCTGGACCGCTTTGAGGCGCGCGAAAAACTGTGGGCCGATATGCGCGCCGCGGGATTGGTGATCAAAGAAGAGCCGTACGTCCATCAGGTGCCGCGCTCCCAGCGGGGTGGGGAAATCATCGAGCCGATGATCTCCACCCAATGGTTCGTGAAGATGGAACCGCTGGCCAAACCGGCGCTGGAAGCGGTGCGCGACGGACGCATCCGCATCATCCCGGAACGCTTTGAAAAGGTGTACTTCAACTGGCTGGAGAACATCAAGGACTGGTGCATCAGCCGGCAATTGTGGTGGGGGCACCGCATCCCGGTATGGTACTGCGCCGACTGCGGCGAGCAGACCGTGGCGCGCGAAGACCCGACCGCATGCGCCCATTGCGGCTCGCCGAACATCGAGCAAGACCCCGACGTGCTGGACACCTGGTTCTCCTCCGGTTTGTGGCCTTTCTCCACCCTCGGCTGGCCGGAAGACACCCCCGACCTGCGTTACTTCTACCCCACCACCATGATGGAGACCGGTTACGACATCCTGTTCTTCTGGGTGGCGCGCATGATCATGCTGGGGCTGGAGTTCACCGGCGAGGTCCCCTTCCGCGAAGTCTACCTGCATGGCCTGATCCGCGACGAGCATGGCCGCAAGATGAGCAAATCCTACGGCAACGTGGTGGATCCGTTGGAGGTGATGGAGGCCTACGGCACCGACGCGCTGCGCTTCACCCTGCTGGTCGGCTCGACGCCGGGCAACGACATGAACCTCAGCCTGAAGAAGGTAGAAGCCAACCGCAACTTCGCCAACAAACTGTGGAACGCGGGGCGGTTCGTCATCGCTTCGCTTCAGGAATTGGGTAACAAGGTAACTGGTTCCCCAGTCACCCAATCACCTAATCACCCAACTACCTGGACACTGGCCGATTCCTGGATTTGGGCGCGGCAGCGGGCATTGCGGGCCAACGTCAAGCGCCTGTTCGAGAGCCATCAATACGGCGAGGCCGGACGGCAGATTTACGATTTCTTCTGGGGCGAGTTCGCCGACTGGTACGTGGAAATCGCCAAACTGCAACTGGCCGAGGGGGGCACACGCGCCCTGCAAACCAGCGAAGCACTGGTGCGTGTGCTGGATACCAGCCTGCGCCTGTTGCACCCCTTCACCCCCTTCGTCACCGAGGAACTTTGGGGGCACCTGCGCGAGGCCGTGCTGGCTTCTCCGCTGGCGTATCTGGCCGCCGAGTGGCCCGAGGCGCTGATCGTCGCCCCCTGGCCAGAGCCAGAGCCTGAGGAAGGCTGGGAAGCCCAGGCGGTGGCCGACTTCTCCCTGGTGCAGGAGATCGTACGCGCCATCCGCAACCTGCGGGCGGAGAAGAACGTCAAGCCCGGGCTGCGCATCCCGGCGCTGTTCGCCACTGGCGAGCGGGCTGAGCTGCTGCGGCGGGAGGCGCGCAACATCGCCGCGCTGGCGCATCTGGATGCCGAACGCCTGCAAATCGCCGACGCCCTGCCGGAGAAACCGGAAGGCCACATCGCTCTGGTGGTGGGCGCGGTGGAGATTTACCTGCCGCTGGCCGAGCTGGTAGACCCTGCCGAGGAGCGCGCCCGTCTGGAGAAAGAGCTGGCCGAAGCCGAAAGCCAGATCCAGCGGCTGGAGAAACTGCTCGCCAGCCCCTTCTCCGAGAAAGCGCCGCCCCCCGTGGTGCAGAAGGAGCGAGATAAGCTGGAGAACTATCGACAGACCGCCGCAAAGCTGCGCGCCCAATTGAGTGAATAGGTAAATGGGTAATTGGGATAAGCGGCACGCCGCTCATCTCTCCAGGCACACAAGGAGCCCACGACAATGAATCCCACCATCCACACTCTCGACCTAAACTTCCAGGGCGCGGCGCGTGCCATCGCTGCTTACCTCATCCCCCACCGGCACGGCGGCGTGCTGGTTGAATGCGGCCCCGGCTCGACCACCGAGGCGCTGACCGCCGCCCTGGCCGCGCACGGCCTCACCCCCGCCGATATCAGCGACGTGCTGGTGACGCACATCCACCTCGACCATGCCGGCGCGGCAGGCTGGATGGCCCGGCAGGGGGCGCGCATCCACGTGCACCACGTCGGCGCGCCGCACCTTGTCAACCCCGAAAAACTGCTGCGCAGCGCCGGGCGCATCTACGGGGAGATGATGGGGCCGCTGTGGGGCGAATTCCTGCCCGTGCCGGAGGAAAACCTGAACATCTTGCACGACAACGACGAGATCGAAATCGAGGGGCTGGTTTTCCGCGCCCTGGACACTCCCGGTCACGCCTACCACCACATGGCCTATCTGTTTGAGGATACTTGCTTCAGCGGCGACATCGGCGGCGTGCGCATCACCGGCAGTTCGGCGCGGCACATCCGCCTGCCCACCCCACCGCCGGAGTTCCATCTCGAATTGTGGCGCGAGAGCGTGGAACGCCTGCGCGGCGAGCC
>RFKO01000156.1 GCA_003694235.1 Anaerolineae bacterium | reverse complement strand
GGGCGCAAACGAGGTTGTCCGCGTTTGCCTTCCAGCGATTCCAGCAGGGCGGTCTCCTCGCCGCAGATGTAAGCGCCTGCACCCAGATGGGTGTAGATGCGTAGCGAGTAATCGCTGCCGAACAGGTTATCCCCCAGATAGCCGGCGGCTTCCATCTCGGCAATTTTCTCGTCCAGGAAGTGGGCGACCGGCCAGAACTCGCCGCGCAAGTAGATGTAGGCGGCGTTGGCGCCCACGGCGTAGGAAGCGATGGCCACCCCCTCCAGGAACTGGAAGGGATTGCGCTCCATGATCTCACGGTCTTTGAACGTGCCTGGCTCGGATTCGTCGGCGTTGGCGACCACGTAGTGCGGCCAGTTGTTGTTATCCATGAAGGACCATTTGACGCCGGTGGGGAAGCCGGCGCCGCCGCGGCCGCGCAGACCGGAGGCCTTGACCACTTCGGTCACTTCTTCCGGCTTCATTTGCGTGACAGCCTGCTTGAAGGCCGCAAAGCCGCCGTGCCGGGTGTACACTTCGAGCTTGTGAATGTCCGGGATGTCGCGATGGCGCAGCAGGATGTATTCGCTCATTGTGCGGCCTCCTTCTCGCGCCAGCTTTCGATCAGCGCCAGTGTCTTCTCCACGGTCATGTTTTCGTGGTATTGCAGCCCCTCGCCGGTTTGCGTCTGGAACATGGGTGCTTTATCGCAGGCGGCCAGGCACATCACCGCTTCTACGGTGATCAGGCCGTCCGGCGTGGTCTCGCCGGGCTGGATGCCGAGGGCGTCGCACAATTCCTTGAGGAAATCGTCGGCGCCGCGCAGAGCGCACGGCAGATCGTTGCACACCTGGATGCGAATTTTGCCTGCCGGCTCATCGTGATACAGGGTGTAGAACCCGATCAGCGAGGCGACCTCGCTGGTGGTGATGCCGCAGATTTCGGCGATATCGGCGATGTCGTGTTTGGAGACGTAACCGCCCTCGCGCTGGGCGAGGTAGAGCAGCGGCATCACGGCCGAGCGCTTGTGCTCCGGCGGGTACTTGGCCAGAATGGCCTGGATTTCTTCGGGGTAACGTTCGGCTAACTTGTTCACCGGTCTGCATCTCCTAGAACGATGTCCACACTTCCGATGATGGCAACCAGGTCGGCGATCAGGTGCCCTTTACTCAGTTTGGGGAGCGCCTGCAGGTGGGCGAACGAGGGCGTACGCCAGTAGACGCGGTAGGGTTTGTTGCCGCCATCGCCCTCCAGGTAAACGCCCAACTCGCCGCGCGGTGATTCTACCGGCACGTACACATAGCCCTTCGGCGCGCTGAAGCCCTCCGTCCACAGTTTGAAATGGTGGATCAGCGCTTCCATGCTGGTGCCGATCTCCGAGCGGGGCGGGGGGACGAATTTGCGATTGCTGCTGCGCACCGGCGCGCCTTCCAGGTCTTTCAGGCGTTTCAACCCCTGGCGGATGATGCGCAGGGACTGACGGAACTCCTGCACGCGCACCAGGTAGCGGGCGTACACGTCGCCATCCTCGGCGGTGGGCACGTCGAATTCGTATTCTTCGTAGCCGCTGTAGGGGCGCAACTTGCGGTTGTCGTAAGGCACGCCGGAGCCGCGCACCGAGGGGCCGGTCAGGCCGTAGGCGATGGCGTCTTCGGCGGAAATCACCCCGATGCCTTTGGTGCGGTCAATGAAAATGGGGTTGTGGGTGAGCAATCCCTCGTACTGGTCAATGCGCGCCGGGAAGTAGTCCACAAATTCCTCCACCGCTTCGATGAAGCCTTCCGGCACGTCGCGCCACAGGCCGCCTGGGCGGATGTAGGTGGTCATCATGCGCTGCCCGGAGACCATTTCGAGAATCTCCAGGATCATCTCGCGCTCGCGGAAGCAGTACAGGAACACCGACATGGCGGCCAGGTCGAGCGCCGAGGTGCCCAGCCAGACCAGATGCGAGGCGATGCGCTGGAGTTCGGCCAGGATGACGCGGATCACCTGGGCGCGTTCGGGCACGTCCAGGTCAACCAGTTTTTCCACCGCCAGACAGTAGGCCAGGTTGTTGCCCACCGTGTTGAGATAGTCCAGGCGGTCGGTCATCACTTCGGCCTGCAGGTAGCGCTTGGACTCCATGTTCTTCTCGACGCCGGTGTGCAGGTAGCCGATATCGGGCACGCAATTGACCACCGTCTCGCCGTCGAGTTCCAGCATCAGCCGCAACACGCCGTGGGTGCTGGGGTGCTGCGGCCCCATGTTCAGCACCATGGTCTCGCCGCTGACCGCGCGGTCGGATACCAGGTGCTTGAGTTCATCCAGAGTAACTTCTTGTAGTTGGACCATAAGGACCTCTTCGTGGCCTTACTCCTGGGCGTAAGGCTTTTTGGCGTCAATTTCCTCGGCGTTGAAGGAGAACTGTACTTCCTCGTATCCGAGGGGGTAATCTTTCCGCAGGGGATGACCTTCCCACTCGTAGGGCATCAGGATACGGCGCAGGTCGGAGTGACCCTCGAAGCGGATGCCGAACATATCCCAGACCTCACGCTCGTACCAGTTGGCATTGGGATACACTCCCTCGATGGTGGGAACGCTGGGATTGGTGCCGGGGACAAGGGCGCGCAGTCGCAGCGTCAGGTTGTGCGCCAGCGAGTAGAGCTGATAAACCACGTGGAAGCGGATTTCCTCCTCAGGCCAGTAATCCACCGCGGTGATGCCGGAGAGCACGTTGAAGTCGAACTCGTCGCGCAGCTTCCGGCAGGCATCCACAATCTGCGTTGGTTTGAGCAGCAAGGTGTGTTCGCCGCGGAAGACCACTTCCTCGGCCTGAAACTCGTCTTTTAGCGCCTGAATGGCTTCTTTCAGTTTGTCGCTCATCATTTGAACCTATTTCCAATCGGTCAATTTCTCGTTTTGCACTTTTTCGTGCAGTGTGAGGATGGCGTGGATCAGCCCTTCAGGGCGAGGGGGACAGCCGGCGACGTAAACGTCAATCGGGATGACTTCATCCACCCCCTGCACCACGGCGTAGTTGTTGAACACGCCGCCGCTGGAGGCGCAGTCGCCCATG
>RFKO01000155.1 GCA_003694235.1 Anaerolineae bacterium | reverse complement strand
CCGCCGCCGGATGCACCGGGCGCGCCGCTATCTTTGGTGCGGAAGGAATTGCCGCAGCCGCAGGCAGCCACCGCGTTGGGGTTATCCACCTTGAAGCCGCTGCCCATCACATCTTCCACATAATCAATCACCGAGCCGCGCAGGTACTGGATGGAAATCTCGTCCACCACCACATCCACGCCGTGGCACACCACGCGCGTATCCTGTTCGCGGATATTGTCCTCCAGCGCCATACCGTACTGAAAACCGGAGCAGCCGCCGCCCTGCACGAAAACGCGCAGTGCGTAGCCCTCCAGCTGGCGCTTTGCCATCAAATCGCGCACGGCGTTGGCCGCCGCAGGAGTCAGCGTGATCACATCAGTTGTCGTTGTCGTTTCATTCAGCATGAGAACCTCGCCTGATTGGAATCCAATATTTGGAGTAAGGCTATCATAATTCTTCCGAGAAGTCAATGTCCAGTTCGCCCTGGCACACCATACGGTGCACGCGCTCGATCTCCGGCCCCCAAAAGGCATCACCCGGCTGATACGGCACCGCCTGACGAATGCGCCGGTAGGCCTCGGCCACGCCGCGCCCCAGACGGGCATCCGGCCTGGCCCGCAGGCGCAAATCCAGCGCCCTGGCGGCGGTGTACAGCTCGATGGCCAGCACGTGCGCGGTGTTGCGCACCACCTGACGGGCGTGTCGCGCCGCGGTCATCGCGTTGGCGTTGTGATCTTCCTGCTCCGCCGAAGTCGGCAGCGAATACACCGAATCGGGCGAGGCCAGCGTCTGGCTCTCCAGCACCAGCGAGGCAGCGGTGTACTGCGCCATCATCAAACCGGAATTCAGGCCGGCGTCTTCGGGGCGATCCACCAGCATGGGCGGCAGGCCGGCACTGAGCTTCTCATCCGTCAGCCGGAAAGTCCGCCGTTCGGAGATACCGGCCACCTCGGTGAGCGCGATGGCGAGGAAGTCCATCACCATACCGACCGGCTCGCCGTGGAAATTCCCGCCGGAGAGGGCGATCCCCGGCCCAAAGAGCAGCGGGTTATCGGTGGCGGCGTTGATCTCTCGCTCGATCACACTGCGAACGAAAGCCAGCGCCTCCACGGCCGCCCCCTGCACCTGCGGCGCGCAGCGCAACGAATACGCGTCCTGCACCCGCCCCGCAGAATCCAGCAGCGTGCTGCCGGCGGTCAGGCCCCGCACCCGCCGGGCCACCCGCATTTGACCAGGTAGATTGCGGGCGCGGTGAATGCGCTCATCGAAGGCCGCGCTCACCCCCAGCATGGCCTCCAGGCTCATCGCCAGGGCCACATCGGCGGTACGCAGCAGCACGCCGGCATCGTGCACCGCCAGCGCCCCCAGCGCGGCCGAAAAAGTCGCCCCGTTGTTGACCGCCAGCCCTTCCTTGGCGCCCAGCACCAGACGGGGGATGCTGGCGGCGCGCATGGCCGCTTTGCCGCTCATGCGTTGCCCTTCGTACCAGGCCTCGCCGGAATCGGCCTCCCGGTCATCGGCGTCGGTGGTAAACACCAGCGCCAGATGAGAGAGCGGCGCCAGATCGCCGGATGAACCCAGCGAGCCCTGCGAGGGGATCACCGGCGTCACCCCGCGGTTGAGCATGTCCAGCAACGTCTCGATCACTTCCGGGCGCACGCCGGAGTGACCTTTGGCCAGCGTGTTGGCGCGGATCAGCATGGCGGCGCGCACCACTTCTTGCGGCAGCGGGTCGCCGGTGCCCACCGCATGGCTGAGGATCAGGTTACGGCTCAGACGGGCGGCGTCGCGGCCGGAAATCTGGCGCTCGGCAAAGATGCCAAAGCCGGTGTTGATGCCGTACACCGGCCGGTCGGCGGTCAGCATATCCTCCACCCAGGCATGACCGCGCGCCACCCTCCGGCGCGCCTGTTCATCCAGCCGCACGCGCTCGCCGTGGCGCGCCACCGCCACCACCTGCTCCGGGGTCAAATGCTCACCATCGAGGACGATCATAAGCCCAGCAGGTGTCCCAGCAACGCCGCCCCGAGGGTGACGGTCAAATTGTCCACATCGCGCAGGGGAAGCGACTCGATCAGCGTGCCGCCCAGCGCCATCCCCAGCAGGGGGACGAAATACATCCCCAGGGGTGGGAGGAATACCCCGCGGGCCACGTACACCCCCAGCACAGCCAGCGAGAGCAGAAAACCGCCCAGGAACATGGCCAGCGTCCCCGGCCAGGTTTTACCTGCGGCCCAGGGAAGCGTTTTCTTCCCCCAACGCCGCCCGACCACGTCGGCCAGCCCATCGCCGCCGCACATCAGCATCAAGGCCGTCATCCCGATGGGCGATTCCTTCCAGTACAGCACGGTCAACAGCACGAACATCACACCATAGAACAGCGGCCCGCGCAGGATTTCACGCCGGTCGCCGCTGCGCGACATCGCCTGCACCGCGGCGTCATCCCGAATCACCCCCAGGCCGACCAGCACAAACTGCGCCGTGATCGTCAGCGGCACCAGGGCAGCCAGATAGCGCGCGGCCGGCGCGTCGTCGAACAGCAACCAGCACAGCACGAAAATCGGGCCGGTGCCGATGTGAATGATCTTGCGGCTGAGGCGACTCTCCACCCAGCCGCGGTGAGCGAGGAAATCGTTCAGCCGCAGCCAGGCCAGCGCAGCGGCAAACGTGAAGGCCAAAGCGAAGTAATTGTTCATGCGATGCTCCGAGTCTGGCGGCGAACTCACCAGCTCACGCCGGGCGCGGTCGAAACGCCGGCATGCTCTCCAACATGTTTGTACATGGTCACATTGGTAAACGGCTCTCCCAGGATGCCGTCATGGATCGCCCACGAACGCAGGCGGATGCTGTTGGCCGCCTCCGGCCGACGGAAAGGCGTGCTGCCATCGAGCAACGGCAACAGATCGCCGCCGGGGGAAAAGCCGCGATGAATGCGCTCCATCAGACGGCGGCCTTGCTGATAGCGAAAGCCATAGCGCTCGAAGATCACGGCGTTGTGATAGTACAGCGGCTCGGCGAAGTGCATGGTATGCCCCAGGTCGGCGATGAAGGCCTCGAAAGCGGCAACCGCGTG
>RFKO01000154.1 GCA_003694235.1 Anaerolineae bacterium | reverse complement strand
TAATCGTCCACTTCCCAGTCGGGAGCGTCGAAGTCGAAGACGTTGGGGACGATCGTGGCGCGAATGCCTTTGCGTTCGCTCAGTTCGCGCTGGGCGAGGGAATTGATGACCACATGGCGCAGGCGCGATCCCCGCGGGGGGAGATACTTCTCGCACATCTCCACCGCCGAAGCGTTGGTGAGGGCAAAGCCGCCAACGCGCTCGAAGTAGAAGTCATGATGATGCGCCAGGGTGGGAATGCGGTAAGCGCGTATCACGCGGGCGACGGCTATGGCCACAGCCGGGTTGACCGCTACCGAGAGCACATTCTGCGGGATGAGCAGGTCGATCGGCTGGGTTTCCAGAAAGGCGCGCAGTTTGGTTTCGATGGCTTCGGCCAGGCGGTACAGTTCGCTGCGGTACACTCTTTCATCCGGGTAGTCGCTGAGCGCCTTGAAAGTGTTGTGGTCGAGCAGGCGGGCGTCGGGGCGATGATGGTACATCTCTTCGATCACGATTTCGGGATCGTGCTCGAACTGGCCGGCGATATACCAGGTGCGGTGCCCCATTTCTTCCAGCACGCGCCGCCATTTGTTCATCTCCAGCGAGACGCCGTCGGTGTAGTTGGCGATGTAATGGAGGAAAGCGATGTTTTTGGGCATGGATACGTGACATGTAACCCCCCAGACGCGCCGGTCTGGGGGGTGGACTCTGGAATGGGAGGGGATTTTAGCCCTTGACCCCGCCTGCCGTCAAGCCCTCCTCCAGATAGCGTTCCATCGCCAGGAAAAGCAGCACGATGGGGATGGTCATGATGGTCGAAGCGGCCATCACCACGTGCGGGCGCGGGCTGGGGTCGTTGAAGATCACGTTGATTTTTATCGGCATGGTGAACAGGTTGTGGTCGTTCAGGAACACCAGCGCGTACAGGAACTCGTTCCAGGCGATCATGAAGGTGTAGATGGTGACCGAGACCAGCGCAGGAATGGCGAGGGGCAGGGTGACGCGCCAGATGACCTCCAGGCGCGAGCAGCCGTCGATCAGCGCGGCCTGCTCGATCTCGTCGGGGATGGTGCGGAAGTAGTTGGTCAGCATGTAGAGCGCCACCGGCAGGGTTTGTGCCAGGTAGGTGAGGACGAGCACCCCAAGGTTATCCTGCACATCGAAGCCCAGCCGGTCGCCGATCTGCGCCAGCATGGCGAACAAGGGGATGATGAGCAGGACGCCGGGGAAAAGATAGACCATCAGGATGCCGTTGAGCAGGGCGTCTTTCCCTTTGAAGCGCAGCCGCGCGATGGCGTACGATCCCAGCGTGGAGAGGACGACGGCGATGAGCGCCGTGGGGATGGAGACTTTGAGCGTGTTGAGAATGTTGACCTGGAAGCGCTGATAACTGGGATGGTTCGGGTCGAAGAGCTCGCGGTAGGCGTCCAGGCGTAACGCGCCGGGGATGTACACCGGCTCCCGCCCGCCGATCTCGGCGTAGGATTTGAAGGATGAACTCACCATCCAGTAAAAGGGGAACAGGATGCTGGTGAGGAAGAAAAACAACGTCAGCAGGGTGATGAATTTTGGCCAGTTCAACCAGGAGGCCATGTGCTGGATGAAGTTTTTGCGTTCCGTACTCATTTCAGGCCTCCTCGATGTTGCGCATCACCAGGCGGATGTAGAAAAACATGAAGACGACCAGGATGATCAACAGGATCATTGCTGTGGCCGCGCCGCGCCCGAAGTCGAACAGGCGGAAGCTGAACTCGTAGGTGAGCACCGGCAACACTTTGGTGCCGAAACCTCCGCCGGTGAGCAGGAAGATGTCGTCGAACTTGTTGAAAGTCCACATCAGGCGCAAGAGGAAGATCGCCCCCAGCACGTAGCGCAGTTCCGGCAGGGTGATGTTGAGGAAGCGCTGCCAGGCGTTGGCGCCGTCCACTTCGGCGGCTTCGTAGAGCGTTTTGTCTATCGCCTGCAGGCGGGCAAGGATCATCAGCATGGCGAAGGGAAAGTAGCGCCAGGCCTCGAAGATGATCACCAGCACCAGCGCCAGCCCGCGGGTGGAGAGGTAGGCTTTGGGGAGGTCGATCACCCCCAGACGCATCAACACGTCGTTGAGCACGCCCGAGGGCCGCGGGTCGAGGATCCAGCGCCAGACGAAAGCCACGCTGACGATCGGCGCGACGTAAGGAAACAGGAAAATGGCGCGCGTCAGACCGCGCCCGCGGAAGGGCTGGTTGAGCAGCAGCGCAGCGATCAGCCCGACGATCAGCGTGAGCGTGGTGGCCGCGAACGAGTACACCACGCTGGTGACGGCCGCGCCCCAGTTTTTCGGCCCCTGATACTTGAAGGCGAAATCGTCGAAGACCTTGCGGTAATTTTCCAGCCCCACGAAGGGCGCGTTGAAGACGTCGTTCAGGTTGTGCAGGCCGATATCGTGGAAGCTCACCCACACGCTGAAGATGGCCGGGAAAATCACCAGTCCGAACACGATCAAAGCGGTGGGCGAGATCAACGACCAGGCCAGCCTTGTTTCGCGCTGCCGCAGACTGCCCCAGCGCGTTTTTCTAAGACCGATGGCCATGATCCCCTCGCTTAAAGAATTTT
>RFKO01000153.1 GCA_003694235.1 Anaerolineae bacterium | reverse complement strand
GGCGTAGGCGGTGGCTTCCTCGCTGGCCCAATGATGTTCTGGCTGGGCGTGCCGATGAACTTCGTGGTTGGCACCGATCTGGCGCATATGACGGGTAAGTCCATCGTGGCGGCTAGGCGTCATCGCGCCCTGGGGCATGTGGATTTAAAGCTGGGCATGCTGATGGTTGTTGGCACGGTCATTGGCGTGGAAGGAGGCGCGCGGCTGATCGAAGTGTTGAAGACTTCTGGCCAGATTGATCTCATTGTCGGCGTAATTTATATTGTGATCCTGCTGTTGATCAGCGGATTCACCTTGTGGGAAAGTCATCATGCTTTGCAAATGGTGCGCACCGACCGCGTGATGGTCAAAGATGCACTTGCTTTTCAAGGCGTTGCCCGCCGTGTGCATGCCATTCGTCTGCCGCCGATGATTTCTCTGCCGGTCTGCGGGATTGTCGAGATTTCTCTGTGGGTTGTCCTGGGGGTGGGAGTACTCTCCGGCTTTCTGGCCGGTCTGCTGGGCGTGGGAGGCGGATTCATCCGCATGCCGTTGCTGGTGTATGTGATGGGGGTGCCCACACATATCGCCGTGGGCACAGATTTGTTTGAGATTATCTTTTCTGCCGGTTTTGGAACGGTCTCGCATGCTCTCAAGGGGAACGTAGATGTGATGATGGCTTTGTTGATGCAAACCGGCGCGGCGCTGGGGGCGCAGATCGGCGCCTCGCTGACGCGTTTTTTCGCCGGGCCGCGTATTCGTTTGTTGTTCTCTGGATTGCCTCTGGTAGGAGCGGTGATGGTGCTTTTGCGCCTGTTGGGGGTAGTGGGGGGGAGTCCATGAACGCGTTGGTGTACATTGATCAGAAACGTAAAGAATATCCGGCGTTGGACTTCCTCAATCGACTGGCGCAAAGTGTGGCAGTGAGTGTGACGTTGTTGTATGTGTTGCTGCCGGAAGAGAGCCAGCAGCAGGGCGAAGAAATACTGCAGCGTGCTGCCCGGCAACTGGTCTCCGCGCCTGTCAACCTGTTGATCCGATGGGGTGATCCGATCAATGTCTTGCTTTCGGAGGCGCATCGCGACCGTTTCGATTTGCTGGTGCTGCAATCTGGCGTGCGGCGGCGCAATATGCCGCGCCTCGAGCCGCTTGATCAAATTTTGACGCACTCAATGTATCCGATGGTGCTGATCCTGCGAGGCAAAGATCGGCCGGGCAGGCGGATTCTGGCCTGTACGGCGGGATGGGAAGAGCGCCTGGAAGTGACGCGCGCGGCTGCCCTGCTGGCGCGCTCGCTGGAAGCCTCCGTCACTTTGTTACACGTGGCTGCCGGCACCGTCCCGGTGATGTTTACCGGCCTGCCAGCTTTGGAAGAATCTTTATCGGATGTGCTGCAGACCGATACCGTGATCGCGCGTCATCTGCGTGAGGCAGCAAAGATTTTGGCGGCCAGCGATGTCGAAGCTGAACTGGAATTGCGTCGTGGCGCGCCGGTGGATGAGATTTTGCGCGAGGTTAAGTTAGGGCAATACGATCTGGTAGTGATTGGGCGCTCGCGCGTCACCAATGGGTTGAAAGAATTGCTGATGGGGGACGTGATGCAGCGCCTGGTCAGCCGTGTGCCGGTGTCGTTGCTGGTTGTGGGGGAGGGCGCGCTGGAATAGCAGAGGGCGTTGACGTGCCGCTGTTCCGTGATAAGATTGCGCCCGCGCCGCCTGGCCCGGCTATACACTTTGAGGAGAATTATCAGGATATGAGATCTGAACAGAGCAACGACATATTAATCCCACCCTATGGTGGGCAGTTGGTAAACCTGCTGGTGCCGGAAGAGCAACGGGAAGCGCTGAAAGCGGAGGCCAATCGCTATCCGGATATTCGTCTTTCCAACCGTGCTTTGCATGATCTGGAGTTGCTGGCAGTGGGTGGTTTTTCGCCGCTGGACCGTTTCATGGGTAAGGCGGATTATCAGCGTGTGCTCACCGAGATGCGGCTGGCGGACGGAACTTTGTTCCCCATTCCTATCACGTTGACCATCAACAAAGAGGACCTGCCGACTCGCTCGGAGTGGGTCACCTTGCGCGATCCGAAGAATTATGTCATCGCTGTGATGCGTATTGAGGAAGTCTTTACCTGGGATCCGCAGCGGGAGGCCCGTCTGGTGTTGGGGACGACCGATTCCCGGCATCCGCTGGTATCTGAGATGAGCCGCTGGGGTGATCTGTGTATCTCCGGTGAATTGAAGGTGATCAGCCTCCCCAAGTACTACGACTTTGTGGACCTTCGGCGCACACCCGCTGAGACCCGCGCCTTGTTGGCCGCGATGGGAAACCGCAACGTGGTGGCGTTCCAGACGCGTAATCCGATGCATCGTGTCCATGAAGAACTGACCAAGCGCGCCGCGGAGGAAGTTGGCGGCAGTTTGCTCATTCACCCTGTTGTGGGGATGACCAAACCCGGCGACGTGGATCATTTCACCCGTGTACGTGTTTACAAAGCGCTGGTTGAGAATTACTATGACCCCAACAGCACGCTGCTCAGCCTGTTACCGCTGGCGATGCGCATGGCTGGGCCGCGTGAAGCCGTCTGGCATGCCATCATCCGGCGCAATTACGGCGCTAATCACTTCATTGTGGGACGTGATCACGCCGGCCCAGGGAATGACAGTTCCGGCAAGCCGTTCTACGGGCCGTACGAAGCCCAGGAGATGCTCCAGCAGTATGAGGATGAGATCGGCGTCAAGATGGTGCCGTTCCAATGGATGGTGTATCTGCCGGATGAGAAGCGTTATGTGCCGGTTGATTCTGTCCCTGAGAATGCGCGCGTGAGCACCATCTCTGGGACGCAGGTGCGCGATGAATACCTGGCCAAAGGCAAGTTGCTGCCAGAATGGTTCACTCGCCGCGAGACGGCGGAAATTCTGGCCGAGGTACATCCTCCGCGTTATAAGCAGGGGCTTTGTTTGTGGTTTACCGGTCTTTCTGGCAGCGGGAAATCCACCATTGCCAGCGCGCTTGTCCCTATGTTGATGGAGCATGGCCGTCGCCCCACGGTTTTGGATGGCGATGTGGTGCGCACGCATCTTTCCAAAGGATTAGGGTTTAGCAAAGAAGACCGGGATACCAACATTCTGCGCATTGGCTTTGTGGCTGGTGAGATTGTGCGCCATCACGGAACGGTGGTCTGCGCGGCGATCAGCCCTTACCGCGCTGCGCGCAATGAAGCGCGCAAAATGTGCGGCGAGGACCACTTCATTGAGATCTGGGTCAACACACCCCTGGAGGTGTGTGAGCAGCGCGATATCAAAGGTCTGTACGCCAAGGCGCGCCGCGGTGAGATCAAGGGCTTTACCGGTATCGATGACCCCTACGAAGAGCCAATTGATCCTGAGTTGGTGTTGGATACGGTGGATACCACCCCCGAAGAGAACGCGCGCAAAATTATCGAGTACCTGCGTGAGCGGGGGTTTATCAAGTGAGGGAGCAGTAATCACTGATCACTGATTACTACTCACTGATTTCCCATTCCCTATGGACTCTCCCTTTAAACTCTTCGATCTGACCGACCGCGTTGCTCTGGTTACTGGCGGGGCCGGTCTGTTGGGGGTGGAATTCTGCCGTACGCTGGCCGAGGCCGGCGCGGCGGTGGTGGTGGCCGATGTAGATGGCGACGCGGCGCGCTCCCTGGCGGATTCCCTGGCCCGGAACGGATTCTCGGCCCGGGGCGTGCAAACCGATGTCACCTCGCCGGATTCCGTACGCCAGATGGTGGATTCTACCCTCGAGGCTTTTGGTCGCCTGGATGTGCTGGTCAACTCCGCGGCCCTCGATCCCAAGGTCAGGGAGCAGGGAACAGGGAGCGGGGAACAGGGAACGGATTCCCAATCCCCGATCCCCGATCCCTTGTCTCTTCCCTTCGAAGAATACCCTCTCACCCTCTGGCAGCAAGCCCTGGATGTCAACCTGACCGGGGCGATGCTGTGCTGTCAGGCGGCGGCGCGGCCGATGCTCCAGCAGGGCGGCGGGGTGATCATCAATGTGGCTTCCATCTACGGCCTGACGGCGCCTGATCAGCGTCTGTATCAGCGCGCCGGCCAGCCACCCCGCTACAAACCGGCCTACTACACCGTCACCAAAGCCGGCCTGTTGGGCCTGACGAAG
>RFKO01000152.1 GCA_003694235.1 Anaerolineae bacterium | reverse complement strand
GATATGCTTCAAAAGGCGCAGGTTTCGCGACAGAATTTCACGGTTCTCAAAGTCAACTATAAAAATCTCGGCGATCTCTGCGCACTCTGCGGTGCATCTTTTTGCAGTCGCACCTAACGTGTTTTGCGAACATCAACAACAACTCTTTAGTGCTCCCTTCCACCAGGTGCATGCAATATGCAGAAGACACCCTCCCGCAGGTTGTTGATGGCGCGCCAGTGTTATGGCTGCTTGTACTGCACATTTGCGGCGAAAATTCGCATCGTCGAACCTGCGGGAGGGTTCTCAATCTACGACATTTGCGTGCCCCCGTTCCACCCCGGTTGCGCTAAAAATTAGTGCTCCCCCTTCGTCTGACGATCAAGAGGCGCGCCCGCCAGAGCGTATCCCCTGCCCGCGCCGGATTCGACGACCAAAGGCGAGCAACTCTTCCACCCATGCTTCCGCGTACGCCTGTTGCAGCACCTCCGGCAACGGATGCGGCCCGCCCTCCCCCGTCAACGGGCGCTCGGCCCAGACGCGGTTGAGCAGAAAATCCACATCCCGGCGCAGGCCGCGGGTGTCGAACAGCAAGCCGATAAAAGGATGCCGCGCGCGCACCGCTGCCAGATGGGCGCGATCCAGGCCAAAGGCCGAGTGAGGGAAGGAAAACGGCACGATCTCCTGTCCGCTGATCTCCCCCACAGCGCGGCAGGAAGCCGCGATCTCGCGCTCGATTTCCTCAGGAGGCAGGCCGCGCAGCTTGCGATGGGTGAGCGAGTGCGCGCCGATGGTAAACCCCTCCGCGCGCATTTCGCCAATCTGCTCACTCGTCAGGTAAGGGCGATACGCTCGCAAAAAGGCCTCCCAGTCCACCCCCAACCGCTCACATACCTGATGGATGACCGGCTCGTCCGGCAGACGCAAGGCTTTCAACCAGGCGATCGCTGCCTCCACCGTCCGCTCGCCGGGGAGTAAATCTCCCAGCGCCTCCACTGCCTGGGGTTCGGCACACAGACGCTCGATGCACAGCGAAACCTTGTTGCGATAGAACATGGCGCGGTTGTCCACCCACCCGCTCACCACAAAGAAAGTACAGGGAATCTCGTAGGCGAGCAGCAGAGGACGGACAACTTCATAGTTTTGCCGAAAGCCATCATCGAACGAAAGATGCACCGCCTTCGGCGGCAGCGGAGCGCCTTCAACATAGTGCGCATGCAAGGCCGCATAACTCACCGGTGTAAAATGCTCGCGCAGATAACGCAGCGCGGCCTCGAAAGCCTCCACCGGCACCACCGGATACAGCCAGCGGACGTGCGGCATCGGCTCGTCGGCGACAGCGTGATAGAAAAAATCCACCCGCGGGCGGCGGAGCAAATACGGGTACAACCGCAAAGGGATGCGACGGGCAAGCGAGGAGAGCAGAGCGTTGAGACGTTGTTTCATGATCTCGGGATAATCTCGGCGGCGTCACGAAAAGGCCATATCGCCATCCACCAGGCGGAATGTCAGTCGCCCCCAATTGCGCGCCAGCGGGCTGTCGTCATCTCTGGGCATGGCCATGTAAATGCGCTCCCGCCGCTTGAGCAGCAAACGCCCTAGCAACGAGCGCCGCAAAATCACCACCGCTTCTGACGGCAATTCGAGCGTGTCGGCGCGGTACTGCTCGCCGTAATGCAACGCCAGCGCGGGGAGCAACTCAGGCACCAGCGAAGGCGGCAGATGATAATCCAGCGCCCGCAGATGCATTCCATGCCCGCGCTGTGAAACCGAAAACACCGCGTACCCCAGCCCCTCCCCTTCCCGGCTCTCGATCTCCACGGCAAACTGACGGAACAGCGGCCGCGTGTCGCTGAAATAATAATCCTTATCTTCGGTGAGGGATTGGCCGGATTCCAGCACCCAGGGGTAGCGCAGCATCCAGTTGACCGCCTCCACCCCGCGGTAAAGCTCCACCTCCGGACGGGGGCCGCGAGAGGGCGGCTCGCCCCGCAGTTGATCCACCTCCCGCAGGTGGTACGCCTCCAGAAACGGGGCAAAGCGTTTGTTCAAACGGCGGGTGAAGACTTTTTTGAGCCGCCTGCCCATCCAGGCATCGAGACGGCGGCTGAGAGACGATTCCGGTTGCAGCGTCCGCTTCGCCCCCACCAGGTGCAGGATTTTTCGCACCCCGCGCCGCGCCCAGACGACCGGGTTCAGGCGGCCGGCGCCGGTGAGGTCAAGCCAGTAATACACCAGCGGCTCACGCTCCCAAAAGCCGAATTTGCGGCACACCCGGCGGGCGTGCACGCTTCCGACGATCAGATAATCTTGCTTCAATTCCAAGGCCGCCTTCATCAGCAACGACCCCACACCGCGCCCGCGCACCTTGGACGAGACCGACCAGGTCGAAAACCAGTGAACTTTGTGCAGTTCATCGCCGGCGCGCAGCATCACCGGCAGAATGCCAAAGTACCCCACAATCTCATCATCCTCATCGACCGCCACCAACAGGGCCACATCGTCTTTCGAGGCATAGGGGTTGTGCGCATGCGCCACGGCGCGCTGCATGGTGATGGGGACAAACTGACCGGCCTGAGCGCTCCCCAGCACGCGCTCGGCAAACTCGATCAGCTCGCCAACGCGTATCGCCTGAACGACAATCTGAGCGGAGTGGTTCATCGGTTTATCTCATTCCAGCATCCGCAACACCGCCTGCACCTGGCCGAGGTAGCCACGTCCAAACAGGTTGAGATGGTTGAGCAGATGGTAGAGATTATACACCGGGAAGCGACGGCGATAGCCCGCTTCCAGCGGGCGCGCCTCCGCGTAGGCGCGGTAGAATGCCTGCGGAAAGCCGCCGAACAGCGCCGTCATCGCCAGTTCGGCCTCCGCCCAGCCGTAGTGCGCCGCCGGGTCAATCAGCGCGGGGTTTCCCTCAGCATCGGAGATCACATTGCCGCTCCACAAATCGCCATGGATCAGCGAGGCCGGCTGGGGAGGCACCAGTTCGCGCAACCGGCCGCACAGACGCTCCACACGGCGCAGGTCTGTGGACGAAAGCAGCCCCCGCTCGCGCCCCAGCCGCGCCTGGTACAACAAGCGGTGTTCGGCAAAGAAGTCGTAGCCGTCCTCCGTCCAGGGGTTGGGCTGGGGGGTACTGCCGATGTAATTATCATGGGCGAAGCCAAATCGCTCCGCGGTGCAGTTATGCAACGCCGCCAGCTGTCGCCCCAGCAACTCCCAGAAATCGGCGCGCCGCCCCTGGGGAGCCAGGTCTTCCAGCAGGAGGAAATCGCGCCCCACGAGGTACACGCGAGGGACGCGCGGCCCGCCGGCTCTGGCAAGCGCCGCCAGCCCCTCCGCCTCGCGCGCGAACATGTCGGCAGGCGCGGCCGCGTTGGTCTTCAGAAAGAACGTCTGCCCGGCCTCTGTTTTCAGCAGCACGCCGTTGTTGATGCAGCCGCCCCCCACCGGACGCGCGGATACAACTGCCCCATGCCCCTGCTGCTGCAAATAACGCACCACCTCCGCCGGAAGCATCTCACGCCCCCTTTTTCCTGCCGCTCTCTCCGCTCTGCGCTCTCTCCAACGCTTCCAACAGGCCAGCGCAAGCGCGCTTCACAATCCGAAACACTTCTTCGAAACCGTCTATCCCTCCATAGTATGGATCAGGGACAGGGGCGTCCG
>RFKO01000151.1 GCA_003694235.1 Anaerolineae bacterium | reverse complement strand
CCCTGCAAAAACTGTGGATAACCCTGTTGATAAAGTTGGTAAAACCGCTCGATTCCTGTGGACAGGGAGGGAGGAACCTCTCCCAGGTCGCGCACCAGCTTTTCGATGGACATGGTGAGATTGGGAGCGCGTTGCGCTTCCAGACCGGCCGCAGCAACAGACGTTGGTGTGATCAGGCTGTCGTCCAGGCCAAAGCGGTGTGCGATTTGCACGCCGAACTCATATTTGCTGATGCAATCCGGGCTAAAGACGTGATAAAGACCTTGCAACCCTTTATCCAGCATGCGCAGGAAGATATACGCCAGGTGATTGGCCAGCAGCGGGCAAAAAAACACATCCGTGAAGCCAAAGACCGTCCGTCCGGCACGCAGATTGTAAAAGAAAAACTCCGCCAGACTTCGCTGGCCGCTCAGGCTCCAGCCAAACAGGTTGACGCGCGCCACAATGGCGCGAGGGTCTTCCGCCATCACCGCCCGCTCGCCTTCCAGTTTGGTACGGGCGTAAACGCTGAGCGGGTTTGGCTCATCTTCCTCTGTGTAGCCTCCACGCCGCCCATCAAAGACCGCGTCGGTGGAGACGTGCAACAGGCGCGCTCCGCCCCTGGCGACATGCCGTGCCAGTTGAAGAGGGACTTTGATATTCAATTCCCTGGCGGTTTGCGGGTCACGCTCACAGGCATCCAGATTCGCCAGGGCGGCGCAGTGGATCACCCAATCGGGTTGCGTCTCTTCGAGCAGGCGCTCCACCGCGCCCGGTTCCAGCAGATCAATCTGCCGGACGCGGAAAGCCTGCGTATGGATAAGGCGTCGGTTGACAACACCCGTGACCTGGTGCTGACGGGCGGCTTCCAGGGCGAGGTTCAGCCCCAACAAGCCGCTGACGCCGGTTATGAGGATGTCCATGTGCTACCCTGCACCCGAGGCAGCCTCACCGGCCGGCAAGACTGCCTCGGGTGCAGGCAAAGCCACTCAGTACAGCTTCCCTTGAGCGTACGCTTCCTCAAAGGGAGCGATCATCTCTTTGATAGCCGGAATGTCCAGCCATTCGTCGTTTTCCGCGCTGGAGTAGCGGAATCCATCTACCACCGGCTTGCCTTTCTTATGCCATTCGCCGCCGAACCAGAAAGCCTCCACCGGCTGAACGACGAACATATCGCCCATGTCCACCGTGGAGCGCGACTCATCGCGCGAAATCAGGACTTCGTGCAGCTTCTCACCCGGCCGGATCCCGATGAACTTCAGTTTCGCTTCCGGCGCAATCGCTTTAGCCAGGTCCACCACACGCATGCTGGGGATTTTAGGGACAAAGACCTCGCCGCCCTGCATGTGCTCGATGTTGCGGATGACAAAGCGCACACCTTGCTCCAGCGAAAGCCAGAAGCGCGTCATACGCTCATCGGTGATGGTGAGTTCACCGTGTTCGCGCTGCCGCAAAAACACCGGCACTACGCTGCCGCGGCTGCCCACCACATTGCCATAGCGCACACAACTCAAGCGGGTGACATACTGTTGTCCGGCATAGGCATTCGATTGTACTACCAGTTTCTCGGCGGCCAGTTTGGTCGCGCCGTAGAGATTGACCGGATTGACCGCTTTGTCGGTGCTCAAGGCCATCACCTTCTCAACGCCGCGATCAAGGGCAGCGTTGATCACATTGCTGGTGCCCAGTATGTTGGTCTTGACCGCTTCCATCGGATTATACTCACAGGCCGGCACCTGCTTCAACGCAGCAGCATGCACGACAATGTGAACGCCTTGCATGGCACGCTTCAAGCGATCCAGATCGCGCACATCGCCAATAAAATAACGCAGCGAGGGGTGATCGAACCCCGAGACACGCATCTCGTGCTGTTTAAGCTCATCGCGGCTGTACACGATCAGCTTGGCCGGCTGAAACTCCTCCAGCATGATGCGAATAAAGGCTTTACCAAACGAACCGGTACCGCCGGTCACCAAAACGACTTTATCTTTCCAATTCATTATCACTCCTTGCGTATGACGATAAGGGGATATTGCCCATTCTCGCCAAGATAGTGCGGGAATCTCTCCTCTAACCAGAACAACAAACGCAGCCACAGGCGTCCCCCCAGCGCATCATGCATAAACGTGCGCAGGTGCTTCACGCCCACGCTGCGCCAGACGAAGATCTCAAACGGCATCAAGGGCGTCAACTGCTCTTTGAGCCAACTGGCGCCATATTTCCGAACAAAAGTACCCTGTGGAGCGCCCTTCTGCCGGCCACCAGCAAACTGTTTCTGCTCATCGCGGCCCAACAGGCG
The DNA here is from genome assembly GCA_003694235.1 of Anaerolineae bacterium. Taxonomy (GTDB): domain Bacteria; phylum Chloroflexota; class Anaerolineae; order Anaerolineales; family UBA11858; genus J130. The sequence goes on along the minus strand of RFKO01000151.1, from coordinate 2,001 downwards.
CGCCACAATGTGCCGCAAACGGTTGACCCAGCGCGTGGGACGCTGTAAAAGTCTGGGGATGCGCGCCTCTCCCCACCCGTTGACCACCACCGCCTGCGAAGCCGGCGCCAGCACCCGATACAATTCCTGATAAGCCGACACATGCTCTTCCATCGGTAAATGGTGGATGGTATGCAACGACACCACACCATCAAATATATCGGCCGGGAAAGGCAAGTGGGCGACATCGGCCACCACGCAGAGAGCATGATCTGCTCCGGCACGCTGGCGGGCATCCTTCAACGCCACGTGGGAAAGGTCCACACACACGCGGTAATCGTATCCCCGCGAGTACTCCAGATACTCAGGGTACTGAATGGGCCCTGAACCGGCGTCCAGCAAATAGCGTCCCTGAGGTTTGAGATGACGCGCCACGCGCAAATGACAGCGATGAATGTACTCGCGGGAAACCGGCCGCAGGTCTTCGTAGAGCGCATTCTGGTACACACCTTCGCTCACCTGCCGCCAGCCGATCTGATCGTAGAATTCGCGCACTTCTTGTTTGATTTGGTTCATTGGTTCATCGGTTCATCGGTTTCCCGTCCATAAAGAGGCGGACCAATCTATCGGCGTGCCGGTCAGGTAATCAAAAGTCCTGCCGAATTGTGCCATGCCGTCTTCCGAAAGCACCACATCCAGAGGCCAGCGTTCGATATCTTTGCCAAAATGCTGCACGTGCCAGGGATATGGCTGCGGATACTCGAAGAAAAAGCGATAGGCATAGCGCCAGGCGGTTTCAACCTGCTGCTGGTCAGGGCGATGAGCCTGCGGATCGGCCAGCACATCTTCCAGCAGGGAGAAAAAGCCGTCCCATGAGTCGGCGTCCAGGGTGAAACCTTTGCCGCGGTAATGGGTCTTACCGGTCACGATCACCGGCAGGCCGCTCATCGCCATTTCCATACCCATCGTGGTGGTGAACACAAGCCCTACATCCGCCAGCGCGATCAGGTCATATGCGTTCACCTTCGCGTCGGCAGGCAACAGGCGAATATGCTCCGGCAGCTGAGGGAACATGCCGCGCAAAATATCATAAACGGCCGGCCCCCAGCCAATCAACTCGCCGGGATGAGTCTTGACCACCAATTGTACATCGGAACGGGGGATAAAATACTCAATTGTGCGCTGCAGCCATTCCGTCATACTCTGGCTGAACAGCTGACGTCCCAGGGTGAGGCTATCGCCGAGTACATTGGTGGGCAGAAAAACCACCGGGCGCTCGTCCAATCCCAGGGCGCGGCGGGCCTCCTCGCCGCCCTGAGAAGGGGTGCCCTGCCAGAGACGCACGAACGTTTCCCAGAGGTTGCCTTTCTGCCGCGCGGCAAAGAACTCCCGCACCCGTTGCCATTCGTCAGCGGTTAGCGGCACATCGCCGCGCGCATCCCACAAGGCGCTGGTATCCTGACGCATGACATCATCATTCTGCGCCAGCCACATGCGATCGCTCTGCTCGCCAAACTCAAAGGTCATCACGGGGATGTTGAGATAGCGCGCCACACGATACGTCATGCCAAACTCAAGAATGCTACCGTTAGGCACCACGACCACGTCCGGCTGATTCTGCTGCATCCATCGCAGCATTCTGCGGGCATGGACTTCGTCGCGCCCCATGCGCAGGCGATAGAGGGCGCTGGAAGGATCCACATCTTCACGCAACAGGCTGTACTGGGAATCGCGAAAAGCCGCGGCAGGCAATTGCGAAGCCAATTCTTCCGGCAGATCAGATGCCTGAGGCGCGTCGATCAGCGAGCGTGTGCGTACAAGCGGCTCGATCTCCTGCAGCACGCTTTCCACGTAGGCGTTCTGCCGCCGTAAATCAAAGCGATTGACCGCCTTCTTCCAGTGAGCATACGGCAGATAAGTCAACGTGACCTCATGCCCCAGAGCAGCCAGCGCAAGCCCCATCAGGACGCTGTGCTCCAGCCAGTAACTCAACATGGAAAACATCAGCACCCGCCGCGGTTG
>RFKO01000150.1 GCA_003694235.1 Anaerolineae bacterium | reverse complement strand
GGCTTTTTGCATCACATCCACCCAGCGCTGCTGGTCGCTGTCGCGGCGGGGGAGGAAATCGCGCGTGAAATCCGTATAACGCCCCACACTGCCCACGATCGCATCGAGAGGGATCTCCTGCAAAGTGGTCTGCCCACCTTCCAGCGCTCGCAACTGACGCCGCACATCATCATACGAGAGCAACTCCGCCGGACGACCGGTTAAACGCGCCAGAATTTGCTGCAAGGCCGCTTTCCGTCGCGCCCGGCGGAAATCCTCCACCGCGCGGAGGTAAAAGCCTTCTTCCCTCATCGCTTCATCCGCAAGAACAGGTAGTGATCACGCTCGAAAATCAGCTCAAAACTACCATTCGCCAGATTCTCATCGATCTGTTGTAGCACGCGCTCATCCGCCCGATCGGTGAAGACCAGCATCAAACGTACATCCGGGTTGTGTTCCACCACCCAACGATAAAACACATAATCCGAGAAATTGCCGATGGGCACGCGCATCTCTTCCATACCGGGAAGCAGGTCAATGGGATAATCGGTGAACACCGGCTCAAAGTGACCCAGTTCTTCAAAATACTCATACAACCCACGATTGATCACCGGCAACAGAATTTCTTTCTGCAGCTCACGTTGGTGGGCGAGCAGGGCATCATCACTGAGCTGGCTCCCCCCCAACAGCAACGCCGCTGCCAGAGCGAGCACGCCCGCCCATTGTGGAACGCGCCCGATACGCAAACGCGCCAGTAAGGCTTCCCCCCAGTCCAACATCCGCTCCCCACTCATACCGGTAAGCCACCCCAGAAACGGCAAGGCAATCGAGAGATTGCGCACGAACGTGCTGAACGCCAGCGCCCAGATGAGAGAGTACGGTATCAGGATCAACACGCCCACCCAAATGAAAAACGGCTCCAGGAACGCCAGGCACAGGATCACCACCAGATACAGCCAGACATACTCCTCCAGCAGGCCCACCGCCCGCACAAAGCGCTCTACCAGACCGCGACCTTCATGGCGCCCTCCCATCAAAAAAGCGACATTGGACTGATTTGCCCCCACCATCAGTGTGTACTGGTTATACGCATACCAGGGAAGAATCAATACCACGCTCAACAGCAGCAAGCGGGCAGCAGTCATCCACTGCTGCCGCGGCTCTGTATCCGGCCATTTGCGCACCACCAGCAGATACGCCAGCAAAGGATAAACCGCCAGGATCAACAAGCCGTTGGGTTTGGTCAACGCCGCGCCGGCGGCAAAGACGGCTCCCAGCGTGAGATAACTGCGCTGCTCTTCCCGCCTGGCGAGGTACACCGCCTTGTGTAACGCATACAGTGGGGCAAAGCTGAAAAAAGCCAGGGCAACGTCAACGTATCCCGAGGCAATGTACTCTCCCAAAAACTTCTTCAGGATATAACGCGTGGCTACCACGCCGATGAAATAACCACCGCGTTTGCGCTCCAAACCCAGCTCGAACAAACCCAGCAAAATGAACACGTTGAACAACGGCATAAAGCCCTTGGCAAAGAACTGAATTTGGGTATCCCCCAAAAAGGCGTATGAGACGGCAAAATTGGTAGGGATCAGCTGCGAATAGCGGCTGGTGAAACGGGGCATCTCCCCCTGAAACCACTGCACCGCCCAGCTGTTCCATGAGACCACCGCATCCCATTTGGTAAACACAGTCCCCAGATTGGTGTACCACACCTTGATGCCCCACCACAGGCTGGAAGCCGCCATCAGAACAAAGATCAGCACAACAATCTGCCGAATCACCCGCGAGAAACGTTGCTCATCTTCGTCTGGCACAAGCCAGGGCAACGACCGGATGTAACGCACCGCATCCATCTTTCTCTGCCGCAAGAACTCCTCTAACGGTCGCATACCCTCGCCGCGATACCACCAAAACCCCATCAGGACTTCCAGAGCAAACAGCCCATAGAAAACCGGGGTGATCGGCAACCCCAGCGCAGTGACAAAGAAAACCACCAGATGATTGAACACCAGGCTGAGAGCAAAGGCAAACAACAGCGTTTGCACCACGCGGCGGCGATAACGGAAGAAGTGCAGCGCCAGAAAGCCTGGCAAATACGTGATTTGAACGAAAGACAACAATCCTAAAATGAACATTCAGGCCCTCAAAGCGTAATCCATTGCCCAGTAAATCGCCAACGCCCCCGGCAAAGGAATATACTTCCGTCGCCGGAGCAGAAATCCCGCCTCCAGAATCTGCTGGTGGATGGCAGCCGCATGGCCGACGTGATACTCACCGCTAAAACCGGCCAGTGAGCGTCCCAGGCGGTAGAGACGATTTTCTGTGGGGGCGGTCACCAGCAAATGTCCTTCCGGCTTCAGTTTGCGGCGCAAGCGTCGCAACAATGGTGGCAGGTCGGCGATATGCTCCAGCACCTCGCCGCAAACCACCACACTCAAGGAATCATCGGCAATTTCACTTTCCAGAGCATCAGGCAACAACAGGCGTACTTCTGCAATACCCAACCGCTCTACCAACATGGCAGCCGGCTGAAGGTTGAGGTCCACTCCATACAGGGTGCCGAAGAACGGCCGCAGCGCGGGGAATAAAATCCCCGTACCGCAGCCGAAATCCAGGACGGATCCGTCCCGTTCACCGTATTGCGCAGCCCAATCGGCCAGCACATCCAGACGACGGGTAGCCATCCAGCGCATCACTGGATTACGATGCAAATAAGAAGGGATGGCCATCTCGGCAGCCTGATCGGGGGGTAGCCTGACCAGCATCTCCTGCAACAAGGCGCGGGGAACATCCATCACTCTCTCCCATACTCCTGGAACTCACTGTGCTCAAAGCGCAACTGCGCCACCTGTTCGGAGACCAGCCCGACCAAAAAGACGACAACCGAGATCGTCATCAGCATCGCCGATGTCGG
>RFKO01000149.1 GCA_003694235.1 Anaerolineae bacterium | reverse complement strand
GCGGGCACACCTACGCGGCGATGATGGAGCACGCCGGGCGCGGGCTGGCTGAAGTGGTGCGCCAGCAGTTTGATGATCTGGAGGCCAAGAGCGTGCTGGGCCTGGTGGGCACGGGGAACAACGGCGGCGATACGCTGGTCGCGCTGAGCTATCTGGCCGGCTGGGGATGGCAGGCCAGCGCGTATCTGGTGAAAGCGCGCCCGGAAGACGATGCGTTGGTCGAGCGGGCGCGCCAGGCCGGTGTGACGATTGTGTCCGGCGTGGAGGACAAAGGACGCAAGAAACTGGCCGCCGCGCTGGAGCATCACGCCGTGCTGCTGGACGGGGTGTTGGGCACCGGTGTGCGCCTGCCGCTGCGCGGCGAGGCCGCCGAAGTGCTGGATTTTGTGCGCCGGGCCTGTGAGCAGATGGAGCGTCCGCCTGTGGTGGTGGCGGTGGATTGTCCCTCCGGGGTGGATTGCGACACTGGTGAAGCGGCTGCCGAGGCCATCCCTGCCGATCTGACGGTGACCATGGCAGCGGTTAAACAAGGGTTGTTGAAGTTCCCCGCTTATCGGCTAGAGGGCGAGGTGCATCTGGTAGGGATCGGTTTGCCAGATGGGCTGAAGGCTTATGAAAAGGTGCGCCGGGAGGTGGTGTTTGAAGAGTGGGTGGCGGCTGTATTGCCCCCCCGTCCGCTGGAGGCGCACAAGGGCACGTTTGGCACTGCGCTGGTGGTAGCCGGTAGCATCAACTTCGTCGGCGCGGCGGCGTTGGCCGGCGAGGCAGCCTACCGTGTCGGGGCCGGGCTGGTCACGCTGGGGACGGTGCTGCCGGTGCAGCAGGCGCTGGCCGGCCGCCTGCCGGAGGTCACCTGGCTGCCGCTGCCGCATCAGGATGGCTATATCGCCGAGGATGCCGCCGAAGTCGTACGGGATAACCTGAAGCGGGTGACGGCTTTGCTGGTTGGGCCGGGATTGGGGCAGGAAGAGACAACGGGGGAGTTCCTGCGCCAGTTGTTGGGGGGCGAGGCCCGTGCCGCGAGCGGCAGAGTGGGTTTTGTGCCGCTAACCGTTGAGCGCAAATCCGCGGCGGAGACGACCCCCGCGCTGCCTCCGCTGGTGGTGGATGCCGATGGGTTGAAACTGCTGGTGGGGATCGAACACTGGTGGCAAAAGTTGCCTGCTCCCGCGGTGCTCACTCCGCACCCTGGGGAGATGGCGGTGTTGTGCGGGCTGGACAAGGAAGCGATACAGGCCGACCGCGTGGGAGTGGCCGAGCGATACGCCGCCGAGTGGGGGCATGTGGTGGTGCTCAAGGGCGCGTTCACCGTGATTGCCTCGCCGGATGGACGCACGGCTGTCATCCCGGTGGCCTCGCCCGCGCTGGCGCGCGCCGGCACCGGCGACGTGCTGGCGGGGATCATCGTCGGCCTGCGCGCCCAGGGCGTGGACGCCTTCGAGGCCGCGGCGGCAGGCGCCTGGCTGCACGCGCAGGCCGGGCTGCTGGCTGAGGAGATGCACGGCAACAGCGCGGCGGTGATGGCCGGCGATTTGCTCGTCACCCTGCCGGCGGTGTTGGGACGCCTGGGATAAAAAAGGCCTCCCATTTTGGGAGGTCCTGGCTTTCAGGCTTCGGCGGAGGCTTCCTCGTCGGGGGTGTCCTGTTTGGCGATTTTGCGTTTCCCCGTTGCGAGTGCTTCTTCGATTTTGGTTTTTTGTTCTTCGAGGACAACCTGACCCTGTTGGCGGAGTTGTTCGGCGCGGGCCTGTGCCTCCTGGACCAGCTTTTCGGCCTGGGCGCGCGCTTCGGCCAGTTTGGCTTCGGCCTGACGACGCGCTTCTTCCAGTTGGGCCTCGGCCTGCTGCCGCGTTTCAACAGCTCGTTCAGCAGCCAAGTCTTTCAGTTCGATGCTTTTTTCGCGGATCACTTTGCGCGTCTCCTCGCCCGATTGGGGGGCGAGCAGCAGGGCGACGGCCGCGCCGACCAACCCGCCCAGCATCAGGCCGGAGAGGAAGGCTCCAAATTCGTTGCTGTTATTGTTTCCCATAGTTTCACTCCTTGTTGTTTACTTGAGATTACTTGCGTGGCCTGACCAGGCGGATGATCTGATTCAGACCGGCGAGGTATTCATTGAGTTTGATCACCGGTGCGACCAGGTTGTCACTCAGGAAGCGGGTGGTGCCGCGCAGCGTGCTCACGGTTTCGTTGGTCGAATCGATAATCGGTTTGATTTCGTTTTGCAGCAGGTTGATCAGGCGGGCGATCTGAGCGATCAGAACGACCAGCGCCAGACCGACAACCAGTGACTCCAGTGCCATGAAGATGATGAATATATCCCGGATGCGAGCGGTATCCGTGCCGGGTTGCAGGAGCAACACCACGCCGGCCACCAGAATCCCGATCAGCACCAGCGCGCCGATGATCAGACCGATGATCACGCCGCGGTCAGGGCCAGAGGTTTTGGGGTTGACGGTTTCTTTCATAAGTTGAATCAATTATAGCACAACCTGCTGGCGGGCTATTTTTGTCAACGCGCGCCATTCCTCCAGGGTGAGGGTTTGCGCCCGCCGCTGAGGGTCAATTCCGGCCGCGGTCAGCAGGGGGGCGAGAACGGTTTTCGGTTGCCCCAGGCCGGCAGCAAGGGCGTTGAGCAGGGTTTTGCGTTTCTGACCGAAGCCGGCTCTGGTCAGGCGGAAGAAGGCGTCCAGTTCGTCAGCAGGGATCACCGGTTGGGGATAAAGACGCACGCGCAGCACGGCGGAGTCCACCTTGGGGCGGGGATAGAACGCCCCGGCAGGGATGTGCGCCACGATCTCGGGATGGCCGAAAACCTGCACACTGAGCGCCAGCAGGCTGAGATTCCCCGGCTGGGCGCAGATGCGGGTGGCGACTTCTTTCTGCACGGTGAGGATCAACCGCTCGGGGCGCGGCGACGCGCTGAGCAAATGGCGCAGAATGGCCGAGGTGATGTAGTATGGGATGTTGGCCACCACTTTCAGGCTGCCTGTTTTCGGCGAGGAAATGAGTTCGCCCGGCGATAGCGTCAGGATGTCTCCCTGGATGATTTCCACGTTCTCGCAGGCGGCCAGCACCTGGCGCAGGGCGGGCAGGAGACGGGCGTCGAGTTCTACCGCTATCACCCGCCGGGCAGCGCGGGCGAGATGGCGCGTCAGGCTGCCCAGGCCGGGGCCGATCTCCAGCACGGTGTCTGTGGGCTGAAGCTCAGCCGCGCCAACGATTTTCCGCAGTGCTGATTCGTCGTGCAGAAAGTTTTGCCCCAGGCGTTTGTCCGGCCTCAGGCCATGTGCGCGCAGCAAGGCCGCAATGTTGAGCGGTGGCGAAGGGGAATCCGGCGTCATGTGAAGGATTATACCCTGTAAGCAATTCGACTATAATTTGCCCCATGACTCACCTTTTGGGAGATAAAATTCCTGCGCCATTACGCGGCGCGGAGAGCGGTACCTGGGCGCATAGCACCATTACAGTGCGTTTCAAGGAAATTCTCCGTCGTACGCTGGCGGACAACGATTTCTCCGCCGCCCAGCGCGCCCGGCTGGAGGTGTTGCTGGAGGAAATCCCGCATGCTCCCTTACGGCCGCTGCGCGACCGCAGCGCCCCCGATGCCGCCGCCTGGGATGAATACCTGCGGCCGTACGGCGGCCAGGACTGGCTCCACGTGCCCTGGTTTCTGGCCGAGCACTATTTTTATCGCCGCATTCTGGAGGCGGTGGGTTACTTTCTGCCCGGTGAGGGAGAGGGGTGTGACCCTTTCGCCGCGGCCAAAAGGCGCGGCCTGGCGCAGGGGCTGAAAGATTTCCCCCGCCGCCTGGCGGCGCTGGCGCGCTGGCGGGAAGAACTGCCGCCGGAGAAGCGTCTGGAATATCTGCTGTACGCCGATCTGTGGGGTAATCAGGCCGATTACAGCCTGTGGCCTGCCGAAGCCGGGCAGCGACCCGACCATGCCAGCACGGACGCGGCGGCAGAGCATTTGTTGTGGGACGATATCCCCTCGATCGCTCGCTGCCTGGTGAGCGCGAGTGCACGCGGCCGACGCGTTGATCTGGTGGCCGATAACGCCGGCGCGGAGCTGCTCCTCGATCTGGCGCTGGCCGATGAGACGCTGACGCTGGGGGCTGCCTCGGTGGTGCTGCATCTCAAGGCGCATCCCACCTTCGTTTCGGATGCCCTGGCTGCCGATGTGGTCTCTACCCTGGAAGCCCTACGTGCTCAGGGCGAGACGCACACGCGCGCGCTCGCCGAGCGCCTGATGGCACGCCTGGAGGAGGGGAGGCTGGTTTTGCAACCTCACTTTTTCTGGAACTCGCCGCTGGAAGGGTGGAGGCTGCCGGCGGATTTGCGGGCGATGTTCGCGCAGGCCGCGCTGGTGATCAGCAAAGGGGATGCCAATTACCGCCGCTGGGTGGGGGATCGTCACTGGGAGTTCACCACACCCTTCGCTCAGGTGATGGCGTACTTCCCCGCACCGTTTGCCGCCTTGCGGACGTTGAAGGCTGAGGTGGTGTGTGGCTTGCAGCCAGGGCAGGCTGAACGCACCGCGCGGCGCGATCCCGACTGGATGGTGAACGGTCGCTGGGGGCTGGCGCAGTTCCGCCCTATTCCAGAATCCACATCACGTTCGCCGGCACCGGTGTGAGGAAGTACAGCGTGACGTTGCGGCTCCACTGCACCCAGTCCTCGTCGGAATAGCCCAGGTCTATCCAGTGCTTGCCGGGCACCCCCGCGCCGACGTCCTCGATGGTGGCGAAGCCGTAGCCGGGGATATACACGCGCAGTCCGCGCATCATGTTGTACCACGAGCGTTTGACCGCGATCACGCCTTTTTGCAGTTGCACGCCGCTGGCGGTGGTGCTGTTGCAGCGCCCCGGCACGCCCAACCGACAGGGAGAGTACGAGGTGGCGTACACTTCCACGGCGCGCCAGTATTCGATCACGCCGTCGGGGGTGTTCAGGGTTTGAACGTTGATCTTTGTGCCGTAACCGACGATGCGCGGTTGCGCCGGTCGGGCCTCCCACTCGTCCTCCACCTGGCGGGAGACTTCTGTCCATGTTGTCTCCCCCGCTCTCTGTTCCAGCACGCGTCGGATACGCTGAGCTTTCAAGCCGAAAGCGCCGGCCTGCACCACCTGTGTTTTGTCTATTTCCAGGTCGGGCAGCGGCTGTTGCAAAGTGGCAAAGGGGATGAGCGTTTGTTCGATTTCCACCTCTTCGCGCACGCGCACGATGTCAATCTGGCCATTTTCTGGCAGAGGCGCATCAAGGGGTGGGATGGTGTAGTCCTGCCCCACCAGGGCGATTCCGGCTTCGGCGAGGGCTTCGCCGACTGTGGCGGCGGTGGTGCGCACCGTCACGCTGGCGTTTGGACTGCGGACGGTGACCGTGCGGGCGGGAATCCAGCGCACCGGGTTCGCCAGATCGCCCGCCGGGGTGAGTTCATCGCCCGCATACAGTGGGAGGTCGGCGTCCCACAGCGCCTGGGCGGTTGTGGCGGCAGTGGTGTTGAGCGAAAGGTTTTCTTCGGGGGTTTGAACCTGCACCTTGCGGGCGCGCACCACCTGCAGGCTGTGTGGCCGGCCAGGGGCGAGCGGCGTATCCAGTGAAATGGGGAGTCCATCGGCCAGCAGGCGATCCTGCGGAGAGAGCGCTACCCCGGCTTCGGCCAGGATGATTACTGGGATCCGTTCGCCGGTCAGGAGATGTTGCGTTTTCCCGTCCACGAAAAGCACCAGCGGGATGGCGCGTCGGATGACAATCTGGTCGCCGTCGTGCAGACGGTGGTCGAGCGGCGGAGTGATCTCGTCGGCCTCTGTCAGAGGGATGCCGGCGCCGCGCAGCGCCTGGGCTACGGTCAGGGCGTAGGTGCGGATGCGTGCCGGCCTGTCATCCACCAGAATGGTGATTTCCTTGTGCAGCAACGGCAAGGCCAGCAGCGGCAACGCCGCCAGCAGCAGGCCGATCCCCAGAATGCGCAGACGGGTGGAGATGATCATGCCGCCATTCTATCAGAATTGCGTCGCTTGCGCCCGTCTCTACAATTTGACCAATCGCTGGTATAATCCCAAGTCGTCTGGCACGAGGTGAAACCGTGCCAGAGATTTATGTATTTTGAGAACAAGGAGCCAAACATTGGCATTTAACCCCCTCAACTGGCTGCTCGGTTTTTTCTCGCTCGATATCGCCATTGACCTGGGCACTGCAAATACGATGGTGCACGTCCGGGGGAAGGGGATCGTGATCAATGAGCCATCCTGGGTAGCCATTGACAAACGCACGCGCGAACCGCTGGCGATTGGCGCGGCGGCCAAGGAGATGGTTGGGCGCACCCCGGCGAATGTTTTGACTGTGCGACCGGTTCGGGACGGTGTGATCTCAGAGTTTGAGATCACACAGGCCATGTTGGAGTATTTCATCGGTCGGGTGCATCAACAGAGCATTGTGCCGGTTCCCCGCCCGCGCGTGATCATCGGCATCCCCGCCGGCGTGACCAAAGTGGAAAAGCGGGCGGTGTACGATGCCGCCCTGGCGGCCGGCGCGCGCGAGGTGTATCTGCTGGAAGAACCGATTGCCGCCGCGCTGGGCGCCGGCCTGCCCATTCAGGAAGTGCGCGGCAGCATGGTGGTGGATATCGGCGGCGGGACGACGGATGTCGCCATCCTTTCCATGAAGGGTGTGGTGGCGTCGCGCTCGCTCCGCGTGGCGGGCGATGAGATGGATGAGGACATCATCCAGTACGTGCGCAATAAATACAACTTGCTGATCGGTCAGCGTATGGCCGAACATGCCAAAATCACCATTGGTTCGGCCTACCACCTCCCCAAAGAGAAAACCATCCGCCTGCGCGGCCGCAATCTGCTCACCGGACTGCCGGAGGCCATCGAGGTCTCTTCGGTGGAACTGCGCGAGGCGATGTCTGGCTCGGTGCAGATCATCATTGACACCATCAAGGACGCGCTGGATGAAGCCCCGCCGGAAATCATGGCCGATTTGATGGACATGGGCATTTGTCTGGCCGGCGGCGGCAGTCAGTTACAGGGGCTGGACGAGCGTCTGACGAATGAGTTGAACATCCGCGCCTGGGTGGCCGAGGATCCGATGAGTTGTGTGGCCCGCGGGGCAGGGATTGCGCTGGAAGATCTGGAGATGTGGGGGGATCTGTTTACCGGCATCGGGCGTGATGGGCGTGCCTGAGTTCGTCTCGTAAGTGATACCCATGAACCCAAAATCTGCGCTGCCGTGGCGAAGCATAACGCTGGCTTTGGTGGCTGTTGGTTTGATTGTGTTGGGGCTGGGGGGATGGCTGACTCCGGTAGCGCGCCTGGCGCTTTCCCCGCTGGTGGCCGCGCAATCCTGGCTCTCGGAGCGGTACCAGGCGATTCAGTTTTACCTGACCGCGCCGCGCGATGTCAATGAGTTGATGCAACGCAACGCCGAACTGGAAGCCGAGGTGGCGCACCTGCAATCTCAGATCATCGAGTTGCAGCAGCAGTTGGGCGAATACCGTGTGCTGGCCGCCTTGCTGGATTTTGCCCGCACCTTCCCGGATTACTCGTACCTGAGCGCTTCGGTCATCGGGCGCGACCCCAGCCCGTTTGTGCACTACGTTCACATCGACCGCGGTTCGGATGACGGGCTGCGCCGCGGCATGCCGGTGGTCTCCCAGCAAGGGCTGGTGGGACGCGTGGCCCAGGTGACCGCAAACGCCGCCCTGGTGCAACTGATCACCGATCCCGAAGTTTCGATCAACGTGCGCCTTCAACCCTCGGACGCGGATGCGGTGCTCACCGGCTCGGTGACAGGCGATGTCAGCCTGACCATGATTCCACAGGAGGCGAAGGTGCAACCCGGCGACCTGGTGCTCACTTCCGGCCTGGGAGGCAACTATCCGCCCAATATCCTCATCGGCCAGGTGACCGGGGTGCGTACCCGCCCTTTCGACTTGTTCCAGAGCGCCAGTGTGCAGCCGGTGGTGGACTTCAACCGCCTCTCCATCGTGCTGGTGATCACCAACTTCCAGCCGGTGGATGTCTCCCCTTTGATACCCACGCCCCAGGCGCCATAGTATGCGTGTTCGTCTGGTGACCATCCCTCTGCTGGCGCTGCTGGTGGTGTTTGAAAGCGCGGTGCTCAGCCGCATGCCGCTTTTACACGGCACGGCGGACGTGGTATTATTGTTCATCATTGCCTGGTCGTTGCAGGAGCGCGTGCAGACGGCCTGGCCTGAGAACCTGGCAGGGGGGATGATGATGGGGTTCATCTCGGCTTACAATGTGCTCATCCCGCTGCTGGCTTATCTGGCCGTTGGCGCACTGGCGCGCTATGCTCGCAGGCGAGTGTGGCAATTGACGATTGTGATGATGTTCGCCCTGACGTTTATCGGTACCTTGTTGTTGCACAGCCTGGCAGCCGCGACGCGCATTGTGGGCGGGACGCCGCTGCCGTTGGGTGAGGCTTTTCGCGTGGTCACTTTGCCGGCGCTGGTGTTGAACCTGTTGCTGGCGGCGCCGGTATATGCCCTGGTGCGCGACCTGGCCGATTGGCTGCTGCCGGAAGAAGTGGAAATATGAACGAATCCGGTTTGCTGAAGAACAAAGTAGAGGTCTGGCGGATCAACGCTTTTTTCATCGTGCTGGCGTTGATCTTTGGCGTTTACATCGTTCGCCTGATCAGTTTGCAGATTTTCAACTATGAGGCTTACCTGGCCGCGGCGGAGGAGAACCGTATCAGCGAAATCAGTCTGCCGACGCTGCGGGGAGTGATCTACGACCGCAACGGCATCCTGCTGGCGCACAACGTGGCCTCGTATGATATTTCCATCCTGCCCGCCAACCTGCCGGATGACCCCGGCGAGGTTCAGCGCATTTTTCGGGAACTTTCCCAGGTGATTGGTGTGCCGGTCAGCCAGGGGGAGATCAGCCCGGCGACGCCCTATGTTCCCTGTACCTCTGAACATGGCATCTCCCAGATTGCGGATTACGGTATCACCAGCGCGCCCTACCGCACGGTAAAGGTGAAATGCAATGTGGATCGCACGGTGGCCATGCTGGTCAAAGAGAAAGCAGTGGATTGGCCGGGTGTGGTGGTGGAGATCGAGCCGGTGCGCGAATATCCCACCGGTTCGTTGACCGCCTCGATCATCGGCTTTCTGGGCCCGATTTCGGAGGTCGAAGAAGAAGCCTATCGTCAGCGCGGCTTCTTGCCGACGCGCGACAAGGTGGGATACGCCGGTGTGGAGCGCTATTTCGAGAACATTTTGCGCGGCAAGCCGGGCAAGCGTGTGGTGGAGGTCGATGTCGGCGGTCAGATTGTGCGTGATGTGCATCCCCCGATTGACCCGATCCCGGGGCAAAACCTGGTTTTGACGATTGACACGCGCTTGCAGCAGGCGGTGGAATCCATCTTGCTGGGCGAGATCAATGGATGGAACGCGTATTTTGGAAGGCTGCGTATCACCAGCGGCGTGGCGATCGTCATGAACCCCAAGACGGGGGAGATTCTGGCGATGGTCTCTTATCCAACCTATGAAAACAACCGCATGGCGCGCATCATCCCGGCGTATTACTACCAGCAGTTGCTGGCCGATGTGCGCGACCCGCTGCTCAACCATGCGGTGGGCGCCGAATTGCCCGCCGGTTCGGTGTTCAAGATTTCCACCGCCGTAGGCGCGCTCAACGAAGGCGTGGTGACGCCCGATCAGATGATCGAGACGCCGGGTAAGATTATCATCACCGAGAAATTCACCCCCAACGACCCCGGCTATCAGCGCGAGTTTGTGGACTGGAACCGCGCCGGCTTCGGGCAGTTGAATTTCATCGGGGGTATCGCCAATTCCAGCAATGTGTATTTCTACAAGCTGGGGGGCGGCTACAAAGACGAGGTGCCGGAAGGGCTGGGAATCTGCCGCCTGGGGACGTACGCCCGCGCGCTGGGGTATGGTGCGCTGCCGGGTATCGAACTGCCCGATCAGTCCGCTGGCATCATCCCCGACCCGACCTGGAAGCGCATCAACCTGGGCGAGAACTGGGCGATCGGCGATACTTACATCGCCAGTGTGGGGCAGGGCTTCGTGATTGCCACGCCGTTGCAGGTGCTGATGTCGGCTGCCACCATTGCCAACGACGGTAAATTGATGCGTCCCACCATTCTTTACCAGATCACCGATGCTGAGGGAAATGTCGTCCGTCCGTTCACGCCGGAGATGAAGTGGGATATCACCAAGGATCCGGTGATCGATGTGTTCAATGAACCGACCGCGCCGGGCGGTTGTGAAGCCAAGCTGACCGGTGAGAAGAAGACGGTGGAGCCGTGGGTGATCGAGATGGTACAGCAGGGCATGCGCCGCGCCGTGACGCACGGCACGCTTTCGATCGATGCGGTCGGTTTTCAGAACGTGAACATCCCGGTGGCCGGAAAAACCGGTACGGCGGAGTACTGTGATGAGTTCGCCGCCGAGCGTAATCTGTGCAAACCCGGCGACTGGCCCACCCATGCCTGGACGGTGGCGTATGCTCCCTATGATGACCCGGAAATCGCGGTGGTGGCGTTCGTGTACAACGGCGGCGAGGGCGCCAGCGTGGCCGGGCCGATAGTGCGGCGTATCATCGAAGCCTACTTTGAGCTCAAGTCGATTGACGTGGCGCTGAACGTGCCGTAATCATGCTATAATCGCTCTTGAATCGGGAAAATGGCAGCCGAAAT
>RFKO01000148.1 GCA_003694235.1 Anaerolineae bacterium | reverse complement strand
GCGTCGTCCAGGCCGGGGTAGCCGATGGCGCGGCGGTCATCCAGTCGCAGCGTGGCCCATACCAGCCGATCCTGGCGCTGCAAGGTACTCAAACCCGCGCCCCAGAGCCGCACGGCTTCGTAGGAGCGTGTGTTGAGCGCTTTTTCGTACAGCGCGGGCAGGTCGGCGCCGGCTTCCATCAGCCTGGCTGCAGTACGCAGCGCTTTGGGCGTCATGTTGCTGGTGCGAAAGCCGATGGTGTCGGTCAGGATGCCGGTCAGCAGCGCGGCGGCGACAGCGGGGGTGATTTCCCACCCCCAGGCGGGCAGGATGTCGCTCAGGATTTCGCAGGTTGCCACAGCTCCGGTCTCCACCAGGTTGTAGCGCCCAAAGCCGGTGTTGGTGGCGTGGTGGTCGATGTTGACGTCCACCGGCGGCAGGTTTTCCAACACGCTACCGGGGCGCGTGGCGTCCCCACAGTCCAGCACGATGATGGCTTCGTATTGGCCGAGGGGCTGCTTTTCAACCCGCTCGCTGCCCTCCAGATGCCGGAACGCCTGAGGGACGTTGTCTTCCATCACCATGTGAACGTCCTTCCCCTGCGCTTCCAGCGCCAGGCCCAGACCGAGCAGTGCTCCCACCGCGTCGCCGTCCGGGCGGATGTGCGTTGTGAGCAGCAGGCGCTCGGATGTGGTCAGCAGGTGCCGTACCGCTTCCAGCAGCTCAGCGTTCATCATCCTGATTCTCTTCCTCGTCGTCGATGTCCAGCGAGGCCAGCAGGCGCTCGATGCGGTCAACGTGCTCCGGGCTGGGATCCCAGTGGAAGCGCAGGCGCGGGAAAATACGCAGCTGGATGCGGTGCGCCAGCTCGCGGCGCAGAAAGCCGCGCGCGTGCTCCAACCCAGCCAGGATTTCGTCGGCTTTTTCGCTGCCTTCCAGCGAGGAGACATACACATCGGCGAAGGAGAGCTCTTTGTCCACCCGCACTGTGGTTACCGTGACGCCTGCCAGGCGCGGGTCGGCCACCTCCATCAGCAACAAAGTGGAGAGCTCCTCGTGGATACGTTCGGCAATGCGTTGAGCGCGTAGTTTGGAGACCATGAGCCTAAAGCGGTTTGACCGTTTCGATGATGAAGCACTCGATCACGTCGCCCTCGGCGAAGTCGCTGAAGCCTTTCAGGCCGATGCCGCACTCGAAGCCGCTGCGCACCTCGCGCACGTCGTCCTGATGGCGTTTGAGGGATGCAATCTCGCCCTCGAAGAGCACCTTGTCGCCGCGCCGCACGCGAACGCGGGCGTTGCGGCGGATTTCCCCCTCCACCACGCGACAGCCGGCAGCTTTGCCGACTTTGGAAGCCTGGAATACGGCCAGCACGTTGGCGCGCCCGATGACCACCTCTTGCTCCTCAGGTTCAAGCAACCCTTTGAGCGCCTTTTCGATATCCTCTGTCAGGCGGTAGATGATGTCATAAGTGCGGATGGAGACCCCTTCGCTTTCGGCCAGTTTACGGGCGGCTGCATCCGGCTGGGTGTTGAAGCCGATGATGATGGCATCGCTGGTGGAAGCCAGCATCACGTCATTTTCGGTGATGTTGCCGGCGTCGGCGTGCAGAATGTTGATGCCGACATTCTCGGTCTCCAGTTCTTTGATGGCGGTGGTGACCGGTTCGACAGAACCCTGCACGTCGGTTTTGACGATCAGGCGCAATTCCTGAGTTTCACCCGCTTCAACTTTGGCAAACAACTGCTCCAGCGTCATGCCGCGGCGGCGGGAGGCTTCGGCCTCGGCGGCGCGCTGTTTTCGTTCCTCTACGATGGCGCGCGCCTCACGCGTGGAGGCCACCACCTCGAAGAGTTCGCCGGCGACCGGAATTTCGTCCAACCCCATGACGGATACAGGAGTAGAGGGCGTGGCTTTCTTGATGGGTTTATTGTTATAGTCGAACATGCCTTTGATGCGCCCCTGAGCCGTCCCTGCCACGACCACATCGCCGGTCTTCAGCGTGCCGTTCTGCACCAGCAGGGTGGCGACCACGCCGCGCCCGCGCTCCTGGCGGGCTTCGATCACTGTGCCAAAGGTTTTGCCGTTGGGGTTGGCCAGGATGCCGGTGTTGTCGGCTACCAGCAGAATGGCTTCGAGCAAATCATCCAGGCCGGTGCCCTCTTTGGCCGAGATCGGGACGACCAGCGTGTCACCGTCCCACTCATCGGGCACCAGGCCGATCTCGGCCAGTTGCTGCTTGACCCGTTCTGGGTTGGCGTTTGGGCGGTCGATCTTGTTCAGCGCCACCACGATGGGAACCTGGGCGGCGCGGGCGTGGGCGATGGCTTCGCGGGTTTGCGGCATCACGCCGTCGTCGGCGGCGACCACCAGCACCACGATATCGGCGCCCTGGGCGCCGCGGGCGCGCATGGCCGTGAAGGCGGCGTGGCCGGGTGTGTCGATGAAGGTGATCAGCCGGTCGTTGTGACGCACCTGATACGCGCCGATGTGTTGGGTGATCCCGCCGGCCTCGCCCGCGGCCACGTTGGCGTGCCGGATGGCATCCAGCAAAGTGGTTTTACCGTGGTCCACATGGCCGAGGATGCCGATCACTGGCGGCCGTGGTTTGAGGGCCTCTTTGGGCTCGCGCGCCAGCAACCGCCGCCAGAGCGGCAGGTCGGCGGATTTTTCGGCCTCGGCGATTTCGGGCGGTGCTTCGGGGGCGGCCTCGAAGCCGAATTCGGCAGCCACGATCGCCGCGGTGTCGAAGTCGATCTCCTGGTTGATGGAGGCCATCACCCCGTTGGTCATCAGCGTTTTGATGATGTCAATCGGGCTGATCTGCAAATGCTCGGAGAGATCGCGCACCGATATGGTGGCGGGGAGGTGGATGACTTTTTCGCCGGATTTACTCATACAATGCTCCTTGTGCTGTGCATCCTCGGGTTGGTGCGTCACCGGCGAGCGGGCGAGGTCGCCTCAACCGGTGGTTGTTGGTTCAGCGCTCCTCATCGTCGGCATGGGATGGTTGGAGCGTGCGGGCGAAGGCCTGCAGCCGTTCGATGTCTTCGGGCGAGAGAGTGGTTTTCAGCGCCCGCGCCAGCCCGCCTTTCAGCCCTTTCTCCCAGCAGGCGGGCGAATCGTGCAGGTAGGCGCCGCGGCCGGGCTGCCGGCCGGTAAGGTCAACCTGCACGCCTTCCGGTGTGCGCACCAGTCGGATCATTGAGCGCTTGGGCTGCACGGTGCGGCAACCCACGCAGGTGCGTTGCGGAACGTGCTTGCGCTTGCGCTGACGTGCCATTTAGAAATCCCAGTCCTCGTCGTCCCAATCTTCCCAGTCTTTGCCGCCGCGTTTGTGCTTCTTGCGGTAGATGGTGACGCCGCGATCAGGATCGTACTCCACTTCGACGTATTTTTTGCGCTTGCGTTCTTTTTCGCGCTCTTCTTTGAGCAGGCGCTCTTCCTCGTCTTCGTCCAGGGAGACATCCAGCATTTCGGGCGCGGTTTCGATGATTTCCTGCATGGTTTCAGGCAGCGGCTCTTCGGTGACCGCTTCGGGTTCGGCCTCCGGTTCGGCCTCCTCGGCCTCTGGTTTGGCCTCGGCCTCGGGCAGGGATTCTTCGGGGACAGGTTGTTCTTCTGTCTCCGGGGGAGCGCTTTCCGCTTCCTCGGGTTTTGCAATTTCTTCAGTGGCGGCCTGTTCTTCGGCCGCGGCCTCGGCAGCCAGGCGGGCTTCCTCCGCCGCAGCTTCTTCAGCCTGTTTGCGGTAGGAGGCCTGTAACAGGCCGACGGTTTCCTCGATTTGTTCCATGGCCTTGGGCCCAATGCCCTTGATGGCGCGGACGGCCTCCGGGTCGTAGTTCATCTGGAAGAGCAGGTCGCCGACGTTGTGGATATCCAGATGCTCTTGCAACAGGGCGTTGAGGTTGTCGGAGAAGCCCAGCGTTTCCAGCGGCAGATCGTAGGCGTCCTGCGGCACCGCTTCGCGAGCGGCTTTCAGGCGAGCGGCTTCTTCCGCCTCGCGGGCGTGGATGCGGTTGAGACGGTCGCGCTCGACTCGCTCGATCAGGCTGTGCAGTTCCTGATATTCCTCCGGCAGGATGGGGCGGCCATCGATTTTCTTGCGCATGATGGCCTCGATCTGCGGCAGGTATTCTTTTTCCTGCTCGTAGTATTCGGCGTAGTCGGGGTCGTTTTTGAGTTTGAAGAGCAGTTCGGAGGTGGCTTCGATCAGGCTCTTGATGTCGATGCGCCAGCCGGTGAGTTTGGCGGTCAGGCGGGCGTTCTGGCCGTCGCGGCCGATGGCCAGGCTGAGCTGGTCTTCCGGGACGATCACGGTGGCGGTACGGGTGCCGTCTATGTTCTCCAGGAAGACGCTCAGCACGCGCGCCGGGCTGAGCGCTTTGGCGATGTACACCGCCGGATCGGGATTCCACTCGATGACATCGATCTTCTCGTCGTTCAGTTCGCGTACGATGGTCTGGATGCGCACGCCGCGCACACCCACGCAGGCGCCAACCGGGTCAATGCCGGGCTGCAGGGCCGCCACGGCGACTTTGGAGCGCTGCCCTGGTTCGCGGGCGATGGAGCGGATCTCCACCATGCCCTGGTAGATCTCCGGGACTTCGTTTTCCAGCAGGCGGCGCAGGAAGTCCGGGTGGGCGCGCGAGAGGATGATCTTCGGCCCGCGGGTGCTCTCCTGCACTTCCACCAGCAGGGCGCGCACGCGGTCGTGCACGCGGAAGTATTCGCGCGGAATCTGGTGGCGGCGGGGCATGATGCCCTCGGCTTTCAGGTCCAGCCCCAGGGTGATTTGCTTGGGGTTGACGGCCTGCACCACACCGTTGACGATATCGCCGACCTGCTTGATGTAGTATTTGTACTGGATCTCGCGCTCGGCCTCGCGGATGCGCTGCTGGATGACCTGCCGGGCGGTCTGCGCGGCCACGCGCCCGAAGTCCTCCGGCGTGCATTCCACCATCACCATGTCGCCGAGACGGGCTTCTGGATTGAAGCGCCGCGCCTCGTCCAGCGTGACCTCGGTGTGTTCGTTTTGAACCTCCTCGACGACCTCTTTTTCGGCAAAAATCTGCACTTTGCCGCTGTCCAGATCGATTTTGGCCTCGATCTGCTGGGCGGTGGAGGCGCGCACCGCGCGCCGGTAGGCCGAGACCAGGGCATCTTTGATGGCCTCAACCACCACCTCCTGCGGCAGGCCGCGATCATCGAGGATTTGTTTAAAAGCCAGTGCAAAATCGCTCTTCATTATTCTTTCTCCACGAAATATCTGGGTGGCGGGTGTGCTACATAAAGAAAAGTGGGGGTTGCCCACTTTTCGCCGCAAGCAGTATTGCTACCACCCTCTAGCAAGCGATATTTTAGCACGAAGGG
>RFKO01000147.1 GCA_003694235.1 Anaerolineae bacterium | reverse complement strand
TCGCGCACCATCCTGCGCGGCGAGGCTTCGACCTTCAGCCTGGAACTGCCGCCCTACCGACCGCCGCGCCTCTGGCAGACGATTTATACCTCGGTGATCGACCGCACGTTGATCGTGCTATGGCGCGCGGTCACTTTTGCCATGCCGGCCGGGGCGGTGATCTGGCTTTCGGCCAACGTGCATCTCGGCGGCATGAGCATCGCCGAGCACATCATCCGTTTCCTCGACCCTTTCGGGGTGCTGATCGGCCTGAACGGCGTGATCCTGCTGGCGTATGTGGTCGCCATCCCGGCGAACGAAATCGTGATCCCCACCGTGTTGATGCTGACCGTGCTGGTCACCGGCTACAATCCGGCCGGCGCAGGTGCAGGGGTGATGTTTGAACTCGAATCAAACGCCCAGATGATGGCCTTGTTCCAGGCCGGAGGCTGGACGCTGCTCACCGCGGTGAATCTGATGCTCTTCAGCCTGATTCACAACCCCTGCAGCACCACGATTTACACGATTTACAAAGAAACCAGCAGCCTGAAATGGACGCTGGTATCCGCCTTGCTGCCGCTTGGTCTTGGCATTCTGGTCACCTTCTTTGTGGCGCAGATCTGGCGTCTGGTGGGCAGCGTTATGTAATTTGAGGAGGCGCGGCCATGGGCATCAAAATCACCAAACAACACCTGGAAGAACACCATCACGATCAGTTACACTACCACATCCACAGCGACCCGCACAAAAGCGAGAACAAACTGGCAGAGGTCATCCTGGGGGGACAGGACGGGCTGGTCAATGTGCTGGGCATCGTGCTGGGTGTGGCTGCCGCCACGCAGGACGCGCACATCGTGCTGGTCGCCGGGCTGGCGGCAACTTTCGCCGAGTCGATTTCCATGGCCGCGGTGGCATACACCACTTCACTGGCCGAGACGGCGCACTACGAGAGCGAGCGGGAGCGCGAGTACCGCCACGTGCATCTCGTCCCCGCGGTCGAACGAGGCGAGATTCGCGAGATTTACCGCCGCAAAGGATTTGAGGGGGAATTGCTGGATCAGATTGTCGAGATCATCACCTCCGACCCGGATGTGTGGGTGGGGGTGATGATGGCCGAGGAGCATCAGCTGACACCTACCACACGCCGGGACGCGTTACGCTCGGCGCTGATTGTGGGGCTGGCAGCAATCGTCGGTTCGCTGATCCCTCTGCTGCCCTTCATGCTGGCGCCGGTAGCGGTCGGCCTGCCGGTTTCGCTGCTGCTCTCGGCGATTGTTCTGTTCCTGGTAGGTTTCTACAAGGCACGCACCACGGTGGGGCACCCGGCTAAAAGCGGGGTCGAAATGGCCGTGATCGGCATTGTGAGCGCCCTGGTGGGGTATTTCATCGGAATGCTGCTCAAAACCCCCGCCGTACCGTGACAAAAAAAGAGGTTCAACTCCGCCGAGAGTTGAACCTCTTACATCAAGGCCAATAAAATCGCATCAATCGAGCGCGTCGTAGCCCGGGCCGTTCTGGAAGAAATCGTAATTGGCCTGGATGTCTTCGGTGAGGTCCACGATTTCCCCGGCCTCCAACTGGCGCACACAGTCGAGCACCACCGGGTTGCCGTGGTGATCCACGCCTTCGTAGTGGCCGGTCAGACCCACACGGCTGATGTACTCTCCACCTTTGGCCTCGTAGGCTTCGGGTACCTCATCTTCGGGGAAGATCGCCTCGTAGGGACACTCCGGCACACAGGCACCGCAGTCAATGCAGGTGTCGGGGTCGATGTACATCCAGGGCCATTCCTCGATCGGTTTGCCGGGGACGATGCACTCCACCGGACACACTTCCATACAGCCGCTATCGCGCAGGCACAAACTGGTGATAATGTACGTCATGGTCAGTCCTCCGTTTGATGGGATGAGTAAGGCAAAGATGCGAGGCTATTGTACCTCAGTTTTTGTCACTCTTTCCACATGACTTTTTTCAGATAAGGCGCGGCCAGAAACAGCGCTGCCAGCGACTTGGCGTCCCGAATTTCTCCCTGTCGGGCCATCTCATAAGCGCGCTGCAGGGGGATGGGTTCGGTGCTGAGAAATTCATCTTCATCACCGGGCAAGGGCGCCGGCGAGAGTTCCTGCGCCAGGTAAACCACCATGTACTCGGTGGAGTAGCCCGGCGCCAGGAAAAACGACCCAAGAGGGGTAAGCGTCGCGGCGCGCAGGCCGGTTTCTTCCTGGAGTTCTCGCTGGGCACACACGGCCGGGTCTTCCTGCGGTTCGAGCGTGCCGGCAGGCAATTCGAGCAAAATGTCACCAGCAGCATGGCGATACTGGCGGATGAAAATCACGTTTTGCCGCCCGTCGAGCGGCAGGATAGTGACCGCTCCGTTGTGATCGATAATGTCCAGCTCGGCCTCGCGCCCATGGGGGAAGAGCACCGTATCGCGGCGTACCTGGAAAGCGCGCCCGCGGTACACGGTACGAGATTGCAGCACCTGGAATTTGTGGTTTTGCCAGTCGCTCATCACGGAATTTGCAGCGTCTGCCCTGGCGTAAGGGTGTAAGAGCCTTGCAAGCCGTTGACGGCTTCAATCGCCCGCGGATCAACATCACCGAACAGACAGGCAATCGAGTAAACGGTATCGCCCGCCTGCACGGTATAGGTGGTCGGGTGATTCCGCAGCGCGCGGCTGCCCAGGTTGTAGTGCGGGGCATCCTTAGGGATCTTCAACACCGTGCCGGGATACGTCACCGAGGAGGTGCTCAAACCGTTGGCAGCCAGCAGAGCAGACGGCGCGATATCAAAGCGACGCGCGATACAGAAGGGGAATTCACCACGCTGCAGCGTGTACGTATCGGGAACGGGGAAATCCAGATTCGCGCTTTCCTGCTGTCCACCGCCCTGGGCCTCTTGGGGTTGCGCGGGAGGCGGCGGTTGCGGGGTGTCGGTGGGGGCAGGTACGTTGGCGGGGGCCGCCGGCGGTTCGGGAGTGGGAGCTTCAGTAGGAGGCACGACTTCACCCATAGGGACTGCACCGCCCATCGCAGCAACAGCCGTTTGGGTGGAGATCAACTCCAGCGCCTCCATGGGAGGCGGGGTGCCCTCTGTAGTTGCCGCGCTATCCTGAATCGAGGCAGGGGCAGGCGGTGCGGACGCCGAGCGCTGACATCCGCTGGCCAGCAACAGGATACTCAAGGCAACGAACATGGTCAGCGTGGTTCGTTTTTGCTTCATAGTTTTGGCTCCTTGTAAGCCAACCCTGGAGGGATTCGAGGGTGAAGGATGGAGAAAACTTCTTTCCGGCAGCAGGGCTGCCAAATCTGCCGACATCATGCCGGTCTCGTACCTGATACTAGCATATTCAAAGTACAGCGTCAAGCAAACACTTTTTTCGACGGTGCATGAAAATATGTAGAAGGCACCCTCCCGCAGGTTGCTGATGGCGCGCTGGGGGGATACGACTGCTTGTACTGCACATTTGCGGCGAAAATTCGCATCGTCGAACCTGCGGGAGGGTTCTCGATTTACGACATTTGCGTGTTCCCCTTTTTCGGCGGTGCGCTAAAAGGTTGTGGGTAATGGTGCTGTCCTGCGGGAGGGTGATGACGAAACTACTTTCCCAAAAGACCGATCATCCCACCTGACGATTCCCTGTCGCTAACTCCGTATACTCAACCTGAACTTGAGGTAATCTAAATGACAAAACACAACACTTTCCTCCCCGTCCTTTTAACCCGCTTTTGCCTGAGGTTGCTCTCGGCGTGTTGATGCGCTACGCATTAGGAGACACGTATGAATAACAAGAAATTCTTTCTGGCCATCTTGATCAGTATCTATGCAGGGCTGTTTGTAACCTACACAACCCTGGCCGCCCCGGGGCAGAACATTTCCACTGAGATGTCAGCGCCTTCAATACAAAATGCCAGAGGAAATACACCCACACCAACCCCCACTCCAACAACGAATGCATTCACCGACATGGCAGAGTACTGCAAACGGTTAGGCGGCAAGTTAACCAATGGAAAATGCAAGGTAAATGTCCACGCGTTGAGAACATTTTGCGATAAAGTTGGAGGCAAAATAGATTACTTCGATGATGGACAACCCTATTGCGACACCAGCGTTCCATCGCAATACACCGCCGAAGCCGAAAT
>RFKO01000146.1 GCA_003694235.1 Anaerolineae bacterium | reverse complement strand
CCTTCCTCGGCGCGCCGCGGGTCGTAGCGGTACAGCGGCCACAGCCCGGATTTGACGGCCAGGTCTGCCTGTTGCAGACTGCGGTTCAGGTCGTAGCCGTGGGCAATGCAGGGGCTATAGGCCAGGATGAGCGACGGCCCTTCGTAGGAGTCGGCCTCCAGGAAGGCTTTCAGCGTCTGGGCGTCGTTCGCCCCCATCGCCACCTGCGCCACGTACACGTAACCATAGGACATGGCGATCATGCCCAGGTCTTTGCGCGGCGTATCCTTGCCGTTCGAGGCGAACTTGGCCACCGCGGCCAGCGGCGTGGCTTTGGAAGACTGCCCGCCGGTGTTGGAGTACACCTGTGTATCCAGCACCAGCACGTTGACGTTGCGCCCGGAGGCCAGCACATGGTCCAGGCCGCCATAACCGATATCGTAGGCCCAGCCATCGCCGCCGATGATCCACACGCTCTTCTTCACCAGCACATCGGCCAGGCTGAGCAGGTCGCGCGCTTTGGGGTCGTCCAGGCCTTCCAGTTTCTTCTTCAGGATGGCCACGCGCTCGCGTTGGGCTTTGATGCCGGCCTCGCTGGATTGATCGGCGTTGAGCAGTTCATCTACCAACTGCTCTCCGATGTGACCGGCCAGCTGCGTCAGCAGCTCGCGGGCGTATTGGGTTTGCTTGTCCACCGTCAGCCGCATGCCCAGGCCGAACTCGGCATTGTCCTCGAACAGCGAGTTCGACCATGCCGGCCCGCGCCCCTCCTCGTTGAACGTGTAGGGGTGGGTGGGCAGATTGCCGCCGTAAATGCTCGAGCAACCGGTGGCGTTGGCGATGATCATGCGGTCGCCGAACAACTGGGTGGCCAGTTTGATGTAGGGTGTCTCACCGCAGCCCGCGCACGCGCCGGAGAACTCGAACAGCGGGCGCAGGAACTGGGCTTCGCGCACCACATTGGGTTTGATGCGTGTGCGGTCGAGATCGGGGATGGAGAGGAAGAACTCCCAGTTTTCGGCTTCCTGCTGGCGCAGCGGCGGTTGCGGCGCCATGTTGAGCGCCTTGCGGCCAGCCTGACTCTTGTCCTTCGCCGGGCAGATTTCCACGCACAACGTGCAACCGGTGCAGTCCTCCGGTGCGACCTGAATGGTGTAAGCATAGCCCGGAAACTCCTTCATCTTGGCATCGGTGTGCTTGAAGGTGGGGGGAGCGTTTTCCAGCAGAGCCGGGTCATACGCTTTCTGGCGGATGACGGCGTGCGGGCAGATCATCACACACTTGCCGCAACGGATGCACAGGTCAGGCTCCCAGACCGGAATTTCAAGCGTGATGTTGCGCTTTTCGTACTGGGTTGTGCCGGCGGGGTACGTGCCATCGGCAGGGAAGACGCTCACCGGCAGCAGGTCGCCCTCTCCGGCGATGATGCGGCCCTCGACCTGGCGCACGAATTCCGGCGCGTCCGGTGTGACCGGCGGGCGCATGGTCAGATCGCTGGTGACTTTGCCCGGCACCTCGACTTTGTGCAGGTGCGCCAGCGCCTGATCCACTGCCGCGTAGTTGCGTTGCACCACCGCTTCGCCGCGCTTGCCGTACGTCTTCTTGATGGCCTTCTTGATCTCGGCGATGGCCTGCTCGCGCGGCAGCACGCCGCTGATGGCGAAGAAGCACGTCTGCATCACCGTGTTGATGCGCCGCCCCATGCCGGCCTGGCGGGCAACCTCATAGGCATCGATCACATAGAATTGCAGGTCTTTCTCGATGATGGCCCGCTGCACCTCGCGCGGCAGGTGTTCCCACACCTCGTCGGGGCCGTAGATGCTGTTGAGCAGGAAGACCGCCCCCGGCATGGCGTATTTGAGCATGTCAATCTGTTCCAGGAAGGCGAACTGGTGACAGGCCACAAAGTTCGCCTGGCTGATCAGGTAGGGAGCGTTGATCGGCCGCGGCCCAAAACGCAGGTGCGAGACCGTCTTGGCGCCCGATTTCTTCGAGTCATACACGAAGTATCCCTGGGCATAGTTATCGGTCTCCTCACCGATGATCTTGATCGAGTTCTTGTTCGCCCCGACCGTGCCGTCCGACCCCAGGCCGAAGAAGACGGCCCGCACCGTGTCCTCGTCTTCAATGGAGAAAGTCGGGTCGAACTCAATGCTGGTGTGGGTGAGGTCGTCGTAGATGCCCACGGTGAAGTGGTTCTTGGGCTTGTCTTTGGCCATCTCGTCGTACAGGCCCTTGACCATCGCGGGGGTGAATTCCTTGGAAGACAGCCCGTAGCGACCGCCGATCACCCGCGGGGCGTGCTCGAAGGGCGCGATTCCCTCGGCCAGCGCCTCGTTCACCGCGGTGAGCACATCCTGATAGAGCGGTTCACCGGCCGAGCCGGGTTCTTTGGTGCGATCCAGCGCGGCGATCACTTTGACAGTGGGGGGGAGTGCCTGCACGAAATCTTTGACCGAGAAGGGACGGTACAGGTGGACGCGCACCACGCCCACTTTCTCGCCCTGGGCGTTGAGGAATTTCGCCGTCTCCGCTGCGGTCACACCACCCGAGCCGATCACCACGATCACGCGCTCGGCATCCGGCGCGCCAATATACTCGAAGAGATGGTATTGCCGGCCGGTCAACTCGGCGAACCGATCCATGTACTTTTGCACGATGCCGGGGCAGGCGGCGTAGTAGGGGTTGACCGTCTCGCGCGCCTGGAAGAACACATCCGGGTTCTGGGCAGTGCCGCGGATGAAGGGATGCTCCGGTGAGAGGGCGCGTTGCCGGTGGGCGTGCACGAATTCATCGTTGATCATCTCCCGGATGACATCATCGGGGATGATTTCGATCTTGTTGATCTCGTGCGAGACGCGGAAGCCTTCGAAGAAGTGCAGGAAGGGGACGCGCGCTTCGAGTGTGGCTGCCTGCGCGATCAGGGCGAAGTCATGCGCTTCCTGCACCGAGCCGGAGGCCAGCATCGCCCAGCCGGTGGCGCGGGCGGCCATGACATCGGAGTGGTCTCCGAAGATGGAGAGCGCCTGCGCGGCGATGGAGCGGGAGGCGATGTGGAAAACAGTTGGCGTGAGCTCCCCGGCGATCTTGTACATGTTGGGGATCATCAGCAGCAGCCCCTGCGAGGCGGTGAAGGTGGTGGTCAGCGCGCCGGCTTGCAGGGCGCCGTGCACCGCACCCGCCGCGCCGCCCTCGGCCTGCATTTCTACCACTTCGGGGACCGTGCCCCAGATATTGGTCTTTCCCTGGGCGCTCCAGGCGTCGGCATGTTCGCCCATCGGAGACGATGGGGTGATCGGATAGATGGCGATCACCTCATTGGTCTTGTGGGCGATCATGGCGACGGCTTCGTTACCGTCGAGCGTGCGAATGATTTTGTCCATGGTTTCTCTCCGTGACGTGAACCACAATTGGGTTGAATGATGGCTGGAGAAAGTTTTTCAAGGTTTAAGTTTACCCCTCCATCTTGCTGTTGGGAAGTTACCTTTGGCATTGTCAGGGGTGCGACCTGTCATATTTCTGACAATTGGGGG
>RFKO01000145.1 GCA_003694235.1 Anaerolineae bacterium | reverse complement strand
GGCGCGGGGTTGCAGAGAGAGGCAGAGAGTTTTTCCCTTTCGTGTTTCTTCGTGTCCTTCGTGGATTCATGGAGCGAATCCATCGTACCAGTATCGCACGATCTCCGCCGCGGGCTTGCCGCGGATGGATGTGGACTTATCGTGCAGCACGGTGGGGACGTAGTAACCGCGCGAGACCACGCCGCCGATCCAATCCGTCTGGTTGACGGCGGCCAACACGGCGTCGTACGCCGCGGCCTGCTGTGTGAATTCCAGGTCGAGCAGCGGTAGCTCGGGGGCGGGGTAGTCAATCGCTTCCGGCGGCAGGCACTCGGCGAATGGGTCGGGCAGACAGGCGGTGAAGCTGCCGTCCACCGAGGGATAGGCCAGCGCGAGCACGATGTCCTTCTCGCCCGCGGGCTGCCAGCGCTCGCGTATTGTGCGGATGTCTTCCTCGAGGCGGCGTTGGGCCTCGGCGCGCAGCGCCTCGCGACCGGCCTGGGGATTGTCCTCGCTCAGGGGTGCTGACCACAGGATGTAAAGCTGATCCACCTCGGAGAGAAAGGCCGGCAGTTCCAGCCCACCCGCGGGGTACGGCCACGCCCAGGCGATCTTCCAGTCGAAGCGTTCCCGAATCTCGGCCAGCAATTGACGGTAGCGCTGGTCGGCATCTGGAGGGACGTTGCTGGGGGAGCCGTCGGCCAGCGTGCCGCCGGGCAGCGCCGGGGTCATCCACGTGCCGCCCAGGATGAGCGTCTGCGTACCGCTGCGGGCGGCTAAATCGGCGTGGTGCAGGGCGAAAGCGCGGTACTGATCGAACCAGGAAACCCAGAAGCTGAAATCACGGGGAGCGCCGCTCCACCAGACAGCCACCGCGGTGGGAAAGCGAGGCACAGGGCGCAGGGCGAGGCGCAGGTCGTGGGCGCGGGCCTGCTGCGCCCACTGCATCACCTCTCCCCAGAGAGGGTTTTCCCCGGCAACCGGTTCAAGTACCGGCGGACTCTGGCGGGTGAACGTCCAGCCGGGCGTGAGCACTACCGTGTTGGCGTGCAGGGCGGCGATGTCGGCCAGCGCGCGCTCTGCGTGCGGGGTGATGGACGGCTGGTAAAAGGTCTGCCATTCCACGCCGCGTACAAAATCTGCCGCGCGGCTGTTGACTTCGGCCTGGCTGGGTGAGACGGCAGGCAGTTTGTTCTCCAGCCAGCGCCAACGCTCGATCTGGTCTGGCACGCCCAGCGGGTCGCGCTCGGTTTGTACGATCTGGCCGGTGGTATAAGCCCCCGGCGTGCGTTCGTCGTCGGCGTGCCCGCACTGATCGGCGCGGCAATAGCGGTAACCCAGCGTATTTACCAAGTCAAGCGGGCTGTACAGGATGTATGCCCAGCGCCGCCCGCCCAGCGACCACATGCGTAGCGGTTCCATCCAGCCAAAGGGATAGAACTGGATGGAGATGTCGTCCTCAGGCGGGGTGGTCTCCGGCACGGTGATATCGAAGGTGATGGGGGCGGCCTCTCCCGCATGCCAGGTCTCGATGGTATCCTCGATGGTGACCGGTTGGGGAGGCACGATCAATCGGCGCAGGCGGAAGGTGCCGTTGGCGGCGCGCTCACTGTTCCAGAAGCCGTCGCCCAGGGTGTATTTGTAGCGGATTTCGACTCCCACAGGCAATGAGAGAATCAGCCCATATGTGCCATCCGGCAGCGGAGAGAGCACCGGCATGCGCGCCGCCAGCGTGCTCACGCCTCCCCTCAGGTCGGCGAAGGTGTTGCCTAATGGCAACAGGTTGCCCGCCAGTCGTAGCGGGACGGCGGGCGGGGTGTCCTCCGGCACGTGGACGACGAAGGTGACATCCACGCGCGGGTTGGGCTGCAGGGCGATGTCTGCCGGGGTGTTCGAGCCGGCGGCCACGCGGGCCTGCTGTTGAAAGGTGGCGTATGCGCCGTCCAGAGCATACACCACCAGGTTGTGCGTTCCGGGCGGCAGACCTTCCAGCAGGTACTCCCCGCGGCTGTTGCTCAGGGTCTGCGCCCCACCAGCGGTCACCAATGCCCCTGCAACCGCTTCGCCGCTTTGGGCGTCGGTCAGTACGCCGCTGATGCGCCCGCTTTCGCCGTTGAAAGGCGTGTCGTTCCAGCGACTCACCACATCCTGCACTTCCATTGGGTTGAGCACCTGCACCATGCGGTAGCGCACCGGTCGTCCGTTGGAGAGATGCTCTTCGGCCAGGATGTTGCCTTGCCGCGAATAGCGGTATTTGAGCACCGTTCCAACCGGCAGCGGCAGTCCCAGGACATAGTGGGTTGCGTCCACGGCCTCCATTTGGTAGCGGTGGGCGTTCAGCACCAGGCCGGTGACCTCATCCAGCACGCTGAGCAGCACCGGTTCGTCGGCGGGCGTATCCGGCGGTACTTCCACGCGAAAGGTGACCACGGCCAGTTCTTCTTCGGGATTGGGCGTGGGCGGCGTTTGCGGGGGGACGTAGGCGGGTGACAGCGGCAAATTGCAGGCGCTCAACGCCAGCAGAGACAATAGCGCGAGCAGGATGGAGGAACGCGTGGTCATGCTGCCACCTCTTCTCGTAGCAGCTGGATGAATAACTCGAGGTTGGGGATTTTGCCGGCCCGCAGTTTGATCTCATCCCCAGGCGCGGTGCGCATCTTCAGCATGCCGTTCTCGACCGTGATCAGTGTGGCCTGCTCCCAGGGGAGGTACGCATCCCGCACCTGGATGCCCAGACGGTTCAGCCGCACTTCTCCAAAAGACAGCCATTCCCCCCGCCGCAGGGCGGCGCGCAGTTCGGGCAGCCAGCGAGGGTAGAGATGAGCCTTCAGGCGGGCGGCCAGGTCGTCCAATCCTTTGATGCGGCTGTCCAGCTCCACAGGGTCTCCGGTTCGGGGGAAGAGCGTCAGGCGGGTTCTTTGCGTCAGCGTTTTTCCCAGTAGTGCGCCGCTCGTCTGCTCGCATGCCAGGGCCTGGATGGCGTGCCACGGTAGATTGAGCGGCTGTTTGCCGGGGCGGCGGATGTGCAGACCGTGTTTGTGCAGGCGTACCAGGCGATGCGCCTGCCGCACTCTGCGCCAGCCCAGCAAGAGCAGCGGGACGAGCGCCAGCGCGGCCAGTTGAAACCAGGGGCGGCTCCATGCCTGCGCGGCGGCCGGGCCGTAATATGCCTGCCCATAGTAGTAGCGTTGCAGTCCGTAGAGCAGCGGGGTCAGCGCGGCGGCGGCAGCCGGCAGGAAGAGGAGAAAGAGATCGCGCCAGCGCAGGGGGCGCTCACGGTACTCGGCCACCACAGGGCCGAGCGCGGGAGCGGAAGAAGCCCTCATGATGGTTAGGGTGCAGGTTGTGTGCCGGTTGTCAGTCTGTTGTGTTCCTGGCTCTGCCTCCCTGGGCGAGGTAGGCCAGGCCAATGCTCAGGAAGTAGAGCACAATCATCGGCCCCATCACCAGCGCCATGTTGATCGGGTCTATCGTGGGGGTGATGGCCGCGGCCAGCACGGCGATCAGCACCACCGCCAGCCGCCATTGTTCCGCCAGCATGCGCGCCTTCACCAGTCCCATGGCGGCCAGGGCGTAGATCACCAGCGGGAACTGGAAGGCCACCCCGATCCAGAACATCAGGCCGGTGGTAAAGCGGATGTAGGATGCCGGTCGGATTGCGGCGGGGATTCCCAGGAAATGAATCAGAAAGGGGAGGGCGGCCGGCAACATGACGTAGTAGGCAAAGGCCATCCCTGCCAGAAAGAAGATGGTGACCAGCGGGAGCGCCAGCAGACCGCGGATCCGCCCGCGCACCGTCAGACCGGGCGCGGCGAACAGGTAGAACTCGAAAGCGATGTACGGCAAAGCCGCGGCGAAACCGGCCAGCAGCACCACGCGCATGGCGACGCCCAGCGGCTCGGTGACTTCAATCGCCTGTAACGACTGGATGCCCCCGATCGGCTTTGTCAGCCAGGCCACCAGGTCTTCCAGGTAGGCGAAAGCCGTGCCGGTGGTGATGACCAGGGCGATCAGCGCATAGAACAGGTGCTTGCGCAGCACGGTGAGATGCTCCAGCAAACCGCGCGGCTGCTGAATGGTTTTGGCGATCGCCTCAGGGATGGGCGCGTCCTCCGGTTCGATGGAGAAGAAATAGTACAGGTTGAGAAAGAAGCGGAAGAAGGGGCGGAAAGGCGCGCTGATGAGGCGCCAGAGCAGGCGGAAGAATTTGCGCATAGTCAACTATCTTGTTCGGATGGCCTGGGCGGCGTGGGTGGATTAGGGGTGGCGGCACCGGATTGATGCGGCGCGGGTGGATTGGGGGCAGCCGTACCGGATTGAGACGGCGCGGGCGGTTTGGGGGCGGCTGCACTGGGTTGCGGCCGCTCTTGCGGCGGGGTGGTCCAGGGCGCCAGGTCGTTGCTGGAGATGTTAACGGGCGGCGTTTTCAACGAACTGCCGATTGAGTTGAGCTCCTTTTGCAGTTCCTTGAACTCCTCCAGATTGGCCTCGCGCATCAGGCGGTTAGGGAGGGTGGAGAGTTCGCGCGTGGTTTTCTGAAACGTGCGCCATTCCGGCGAGCGCACCACCCGATTCATGAAACGCCCCAGCGTTTTGCCGGCTTTGGCCAGGTCTTCGGGGCCAAACACCAGCAGGGCAAACAGCAGAATAAAGACCAGTTCAAGCGGGCCGATGCCAAGAAAGTTCATTTTTCCATCCGATTCTTCTCTGCCAGCGCTCGCAATGCCTGTTGAAGTTCATGCTGGCGCTCGGACAGGCTGCCCAGCACACCGTTGACGAAGCGGGAGCTGCTGTCCGAGCCGTACGCTTTGGCCAGCTCCACCGCCTCGTTGATGGCCACTTTGATCGGCGTGTCGCCGCTGATGGCGAATTCCCATAGCGCGATGCGCAGGATATTGCGGTCGATGATGGCCACCTGTTCCAACGGCCACTCCGGCGCGTGCTGGGCAATGAAGGCGTCTAATGTTTCGTGAATCGGCCATACGCCCAGCACGATCTGGCGTACGAAGGCGGCCAGCCGGGGTTCCAGATTGTTCTCCCGCAGGCGGTTTTCCACCACCTCGCCCATCGGGTGGCCGACCAGGTCGATTTCGTAGAGAGCCTGTAGTGCGATGCCGCGAGCGCGTGTGCGCGGTTTCATGCCGGGTTCTCGTCGCTGGCGTTGTTCTCGTCGTTGGGGGGATAGTCAATATCCTCGATGTGGACGTTGATGCGCCCGACCTCCATGCCGATCATCTCCGAGAAAGCGCGTTTGACCTCGTGCTGAATCTGGCGGCTGACCTCGCGAATGTTCAGGCCGCTTTTCAACACCACGTACAGGTCGGCGTAGATGCGGTCGTCCTCGATCTTGAGCACCACGCCCTGGCTGGCGTTGCTGCGACGGAGCAGTCGGGCGATGTCGGGCGGCAGGGGGGCCATGCGGCTGACGCCGGGCACCTGCAAGGCGGTCAGCCGCGCGATGCTGAGCAGCACGCTGGCCGCGACCGTGGTTTTTCCGGGGGGACGGGGTGAGTTTTCCATAGTTCTGTCGTCCTTGTTCACATCATGACCATCCCGCCGTCCACGCCGAGCACCTGGCCGGTGATGTACGAGGCCTGTTCCGAGGCCAGGAAGGCGATGGCGAAGGCCACTTCTTCCGGCGTGCCCATGCGCCCCATCGGTGTGGCGGCGAGGATTTGTTGCACCAGCTCGGCGGGTAAATCAGCGGTCAGGGCGGTGGGGATGTAGCCCGGAGCCACCGCGTTGACGGTGATGCCGCGCGAGGCCACCTCGCGCGCCAGCGCCTTGGTCAACCCGATCATGCCGGCTTTGGCGGCGGAGTAGTTGGTCTGCCCCATTTGCCCGGCCTGACCGGAGACCGAGGTCACGTTGACAATCCGTCCGTAGCGGGCTTTCATCATCAGGCGGATCACCGCTTTGGCGCAATTCCAGGCGCCCTTCAGGTTGACGTTGAGCACGTCATCCCAATCCTGCTCGCTCATGCGCATCAGCAGTTCGTCGCGCGTGATGCCGGCGTTGTTGACCAGAATATCAAGCCGGCCGAATTCCGCCTTGATGAATTTGCCCATCTCCTGGGTTTGCTCGAAATCGGCGACATCCAGCGGGTAGGCGATCACTTTCTGGCCGCTGGCGGCGGCGATTTCGGCTGCCGTCTGTTCAGCCTGTTCTTTCCCGCGGCTGACAATGATGACGCTGGCGCCGCCCTGGGCAAATAATTCGGCCGCGGCGCGGCCGATGCCGCGCGAGCCACCGGTGACCAGCGCCACGCGATCCTGAAAGCGAAAGATGGGTGTGCTCACGGTTTACTCCTTGTTGTTGGGGGGTATTATACCGCATTGGCCTGAAGTTTCTCGAAATCTGCCGCCTCGCCCAGTGACAGGCGAGTGGTCTTACGATCAATGCGTTTGACCAGCCCGCAGAGCACCTCGCCGCTGCCGATTTCGATGAAGGTATCTATCCCCTGGGCGCGCAGGAATTGCATGCTCTCCGTCCAGCGCACGCGGTGGGTGAGCTGGGCCTGCAGGTCGGCGCGGATTTCTGCTGCGGTGGTCAGCGGGCGAGCGCTCACGTTGCCGATGACGGGGATGTGCGGCTGCTGCAGTCGCGTCTCGGCGACCGCCTGGTTGAATTCGTCTTGCGCCCGCGCCATCAGATGGGAGTGGGCGGCGATGCTCACTGCCAGGCGGACGATTTTGCGCGCCCCGGCCTGTTCGGCGGCCTGCACGGCGCGCTCCAGGGCCGCGCTGTTGCCGGAGATC
>RFKO01000144.1 GCA_003694235.1 Anaerolineae bacterium | reverse complement strand
GTGGGTAGCGTAGGGTAATCTATGCGCGGATGATACACCCCGCGCAGGGCCGCGTAAAAGGTTTCCTGGATCACCCGCAGGTCTTGCAGGGTGAGAGAGGTATCGGCCAGCTGGTCGGCGTCCAAACGGTTGTCAATCACGCTTTTGATCAGCGCGCGCAACGCTCCTTCGGTGGCCGGCTTCTCGGCCCGCATGCGCGCCTCCACGCCATCGGCCAGCATCACCAGCGCGGTTTCGCGCGATTGCGGTCGCGGGCCGGGGTAGGTAAACAGCGCTTCGTCCACCGTCTCGCCGCGCGCGGCCGCCTGCTTGAGGGCCTGTGCCAGCTGATAGCGCGTCTGCAACGTGCCATGATGTTCGCTGATGAAGGCCGCGATGCGCTGCGGCAGGCGATACCGGCGCGCCAGATCCAGACCATCGGTCACATGGCGAATGATGATCGCCGCGCTCTCGGCAGGGTCCAGGTCGTTGTGCGGGTTGGGTTGGGAAGGCTGCTGGTTCTCGATAAAGAAATAGGGATTCAACGACTTGCCAATATCGTGGTACAGCGCCCCCACGCGCGTCAACAGGCTATCGGCCTCAATGCGCTCGGCGGCCTGCTCGGCCAGATTGGCAACCTGCAGGCTGTGCTGGTATGTGCCAGGGGCGTTGCGCAACAAATGCTCCAACAGAGGCGCATCGGGACGCGAGAGTTCCACCAGTTGCAAAGCCGTGACCTGTCCCAGCAACGGCGCGAGCAAATATTGAAAGAACACCGCCAGGCCGGCCGATAACATCCCCTGCAGCGCGGTTGTGCCCACCTGGATGAGCAGCAACATCCAATCGCTGAGCGGATTGAGCAAACGCACCGCAACCAGCACCGTAGCGCCGGTAGCGGCCACCGTCACACCCACCCAGAGATAGGCGCTGAAACGCTGCTCCCGCCGCGGGATCAGCACGCCGAACAAAATCTCCAAACCGTAGTACAGAATCAGCACTCCCCACTCCTGTTGCCCAAAAGTGAGCAAGGCGATCAGAGGAATGCTGGTCACCAAAGCGACTTCCGCGCCAAACAGCCCGGAAAGGATGAGCGCATAAGCGGCCAGGGGGAACACAAAGGGCACCAGGGGGTGCAAAGGAAACGCCAGCCGCCCCAGGGTGAGAAACGCCAGAAAGAGCGCCAGCGTCGCCCCGATCGGGCGCAGGTCTCGGAAATAGTGCGGCTTGCGCCGGAAGAGCATGGCCGCCAGCATCAGGGCAAGCAGAACCAGCAAACCGGCCGCCAGCGCTTCCTGCCAGAAGGCGGCGGGGCGGGTCAGGCCGATGACGCGCAACGCCTCAATATCTTCCTCCGAAAGCACTTTGCCCCGCTCAACCACCAACTCTCCCGGTGCATACGTCACCGTGACCGGCTCGACCATCTCTGCCGCGGCCTGGCGTGCTGCCTCCGTCAGGCTCTCGCTGTAGAAGCTGTTCGGCGCGATGAAAGCCGCCACCAGTTCGGCAACGATGTCCGCCTGCTCGGGCGGCAGGGAGAGGCTGACCAGATTGGGCACGCTGGCGCGGGCCGCGTCTAAGCGGTCTTCCCGGATGGTGTTGCGCATCACCTGTTCCAGCACCGTGATGGCCTCCTGCTGAACAGCCTGCCAGCGCGCCTCGTTGAGCGCCAGGATGGACTCCGCCGTCTCCGCACTTAAACGCAGGTCCTTCATGGCGGCCAGATCGACAAGTTTCTGCTCACGGTCGGCATAGGCGTCGGCGCGCACAGAGGAAATGTAAGCCAGGGCGGCGCGCAGCCGGTCGAGCTGCTGACGGGCAATCGCCGTATCGGGCTGGGTGTAGCGCGGCGCAACCGCTTGCGCTGCAGATTCCCGCTGCTTGGCCGTGCGCACCTCGCTGGTGTAACTCACCCCCGCCGGCGCGAGGATATCTTCGGGCGCCACGTCGCCCACTTTCAGATCGCGCGTGGCCGCAGTGACCGCCGGCGCGTAGACAACCGCCGCCCAGGCGGCAATACCGCCGAGCAGCAGCAGCAAAACGACCAGCAAACGCTGCTTCCACGAAAGCTCAGGTGAAGGAGGCGACATACAAAGAGGGAGAAAACGCAGGCCGCAGGGCAGGCTCAGGAGAGCAGTTGCCGCACAATCTGATTGGCCTGCTTGCCGTCAGCGCGACCGCGAATTTTAGGCATCAGAATGCCCATCACCCTGCCCATGTCTTTCATCGAGGTCGCCCCGGCCTCCTCGATGGCCTGCCGGACCAGCGCTTCCAGTTCTTCGGGGGAAAGCGGCTGGGGCAGATAGGATTCCAGCACCTGTATCTCGGCCTCGGCTTCCTCGATCAGGTCTTGCCGTCCGGCCTGACGCGCGCCTTCGATGGTCTCATGCCGCGCTTTGACCTCCTTTTGGAGCAAAGCCAGCACTTCCGGTTCGTCCAGCGCCCCCTGCGCGGCGACTTCGGCGTTCTTGATGGCTGCCAACGCCATGCGCAGCACGCGTTTACGCAGTTCATCGCGCGCCTTCATCGCGGCTTT
>RFKO01000143.1 GCA_003694235.1 Anaerolineae bacterium | reverse complement strand
CGCCAGTTCGTCAATCGAGAGTTTGATCATCTGATTGACGATCGGGATCATGTCGCGCTTGAGTTCGTCCATCTCCTGCTGGCGGCGGCGCTGCTCTGCCAGGTGCGCCTCGATGGTATCCAGGCGCTGCATCAGCAGGTCGAACTGCTCTTGCGTGATTGCCGTGGCAACAGTCATGGTGCGCCTCCTAGACCCACTTGCCGGCCATGCTCATCTGGGATTCGAAAGGCATCTCGCCGCCTTTGAGCAGGATGTTCCAGTAAATCCAGCGGAACATCATCTTGCCCCAGTGGTTGGTGTGACTTTCTTGCAGCAGGGAGAACGGGCCAAAGCCGGGCAGCGGGAATTTGCCGGGCAGCGGTTCGACCTCGTAGTTGAAGTCGATCAGCACGCCCTTGTCGAAACCGGATTCGATGTAGCAGTTGGCGTGGCCGTCGAACTTGGGCAGCGGTTCCAGGCCGGCCATGTGGCGCAGGATGTTCTCGATGACCACATCCAGCATGAAGTGGGCCACCGACCCGGCTTTGGAGGCCGGCACGTTGCCGGCGTCGCCGATGATCCACACGTTTTCCCACTTTTCGGTTTGCAGGGTGTACTTGTTGGTGGGCACGAAGTTGAGCTCATCGCCCATGCCGGATTCGCCGATCACCTCGGCGCCCATGTTGGTGGGAATGGTCACCAGCAGGTCGTAGGCGATCTCGCGCTCATCGTAGGAACGGATCACCTGTTTGGTGGTGTCCACCTCCATGATGTTGAATTCGGGTTCGAGATGGATGCCCTTCTCTTCCAGCATATTGCCCAGGATGGCTGAAGCGCGCGGTTTGGTGAACGCGCCGGGCAATGGCGTGGCGAACACGATTTCCACATCGTCGCGGATGCCGCGCTCGTGGAAGAACCAGTCGGAGAGGAAGAGAAATTCGAGCGGCGCCACCGGGCATTTGATCGGCATTTCGGCCACATTGAGCACCATGCGGCCGCCCTTCCAGTACTTCAAGAAGTTTGCCAGGTTGACCGCGCCCTCAAGCGTGTAGAAGGGAAAGATGTTCTTCATCCAGGAGCCTTCATCGGTCAGCCCGGGGGTTTCTTCGGGGTGGATGTGGCTGCCGGTGGCGATCACCAGGTAATCGTAGTTGATGGTCTTTTTCGCCCTGCCCAGGCGCACGCGGTTTTTCTCCGGCTCGATCAATTCGATATCGGAAAAGATCACTTCAACCTGCGGGGGCAGGAAGTTGCGCTTGGGTTTGACCACGTCGGCGGCCGAGTAGATGCCGAAGGGGATGAACAGGAACCCCGGCTGATAGTAGTGCGTTTCGTCGCGATCGACGATCACGATGCGCCATTCGTTGGGGTCGAGTTCGTGGGCCATTTTGTTGGCCACCATGGTGCCGCCGGTTCCGGCGCCCAGGATGAGGAAAGTTTTCATGGTGTGCATCTCCTTATGGTTTGTTCAATCGCTTTGGACTTGTTCTGCCAGGATGCTCTGGCCTTGCAAATTGCTGGCCAGCACAGCGCGCAGCAGGTCGAGCGCCTGGATCACGCGCTGGTCGCGCAGGGAGTAGTAAACGGCCTGTCCCACTCTTCGGGCCTGCACCATGCGTCGCTCGCGCAGAACCTTGAGGTGGCGCGAAACCGTGGGCTGGGGGATTTCCAGTTCTTCCGCCAGCTCGCTGACGTTACGGCTGCCCTGGTTGAGCGTGTACAGGATCAAGATGCGGGTCGGGTCGGCCAGGCCGGAACAGATTTCGGCGTGCAGGCGGTTGATTTCGCTGCGCAGATCGCTCATGGGCTTCTCCTGACGAATAGAGATATTCGCATAATCGCATATCCTGTTGTGAATTATGGCACGATGTCTGCCGGTGTTATAGTGAATAATGTCACTTGGGAGAT
Source organism: Anaerolineae bacterium (assembly GCA_003694235.1). Taxonomy (GTDB): domain Bacteria; phylum Chloroflexota; class Anaerolineae; order Anaerolineales; family UBA11858; genus J130. The sequence goes on along the minus strand of RFKO01000143.1, from coordinate 620 downwards.
GGAGGGATGTAATAAGACATACTGTGGCCGAATTGCATGAGAACAGCGGGCGGATAAAAAACAACCGCCTCCACCGGATGGGATGGAGGCGGTTGGCGCACCAGGAAGGTCTAACCGGGGGGCTTTGGCGACCGTGTAACGCGGCGCTCGCGCGGGCCGGGGTGTGATACAATGCCACGCGAGCGAAGCAATGGGCGATAAGCGTTCTTTCCCCCAAATGGTGCGCGCATTACTGGCGGCCGGTTTGTTATTGGTTGTGATCGGGCTGGGCGGTTTATATTGGGTGGTGATGTTTACGCTGCCAACGCTTGGCCCGCGCTGGTTGTTTTTCTTTTTTCTGGTGTGCCTGGGGGCTGGGCTGGGGGTGCCGCTGATTCTGGTATTCAATCAAAGGGCGCTGGCTACGGTCCCGGATCCGAACGCGCTGGTGGTACGCGAGGCCGCAGGGGTGGGAGTGTATTTCGCGTTGTTGGCCTGGTTGCAACTGGCGCGCCTGCTCACCGTGGGGATGGCGCTTTTGCTGGCAATTGGCCTGATAGGGATGGAGGCTCTGTGGCGACTGCGGGAGCGCAGCCGGCAAAAAACGCCATCTCGTTCCGGTGGCCGTCGCTGAGGTGTTG
>RFKO01000142.1 GCA_003694235.1 Anaerolineae bacterium | reverse complement strand
TGAGAGACTTACAGGAATCGCAAATGCAGCGCGCCACAGCCCGGCAGGCACTCGAGGAGGCTCGTCAGGCTTTGGAAGATGCCCGGCAATCCGATATGCAGCGCGCTCAGGCGCAACTGGCCGTCGCCCAGGCACAGCAAGAGCTGGAAGATGCTGAACGTCAGCTGGCGCTGCTCACGGCCACCCCCTCCCGGCAGGCAATTGAGCAGGTTCACTCGAACATCCTGTTGACCCAGGACGCCATCTCCCAGATGGAGAAAGACCTGCAAGAACTGGAAAAGCAGCTCAATCGCAAGTTCTATCTGCCGTTTGAGAGCCGTGAAGGCTACCAGCAGGCCTACAACGCGCTGCAGTTGCAGCTGGCGCAGGCGCGCAAACGCCTGGAGGTGTTGCAGAGCCGCTACGATGACCTGCTTGCGCCTCCCGATCCGGTAGATCTGGCGGAGGCGAGGGCGCGTCTGGCCACGGCGCGAGCGCGTCTGAAGGACGCGCAGCGCGAGTGGGAGCGCGTCAAAGACGGTCCGAGCGAAGCCGAAATCGCGGTGTTGCAGGCGCGGCTGGATGACGCCCGGCGGGAGTGGGAGCGCGTCAAGGATGGGCCTGCCCCTGAGGATGTGCTGGCTGCCGAGGCGCGGGTCGCCGCCGCCCAGGCCCGGCTGGATACGGCCCGCCTGATCGCCCCCTTCAGCGGCGTGGTTACCCGTCTGAAAATTCAGCCCGGCGACCAGGTGCAGCCAGGCCAGGTTGCCCTGCGATTGGATGACCTTTCTGCCCTGTCGTTCCAGGCCGCGGTTTCGGAGATCGACCTCCCCCAGATCGAAGTGGGGCAGCCGGCGGACGTGTTGCTGGACGGCGCGCCGGGCAGAGCGTACGCTGGTGAGGTGACGGCTGTTTCCCCCGTGGGGACTATCGCCGGCGGCGTGGTGACTTTTGATGTCACCGTGCAGATTTTAGAAGTGGATTCGTTCGTTCGGCCGGGCATGACGGGCACGGTACGCATCCATGTCGGTCGGGTTGACAACGCGCTGCTGGTGCCCAACGCGGCTCTGCGCGTCCAGGACGGCCAACGGGTGGTGTATGTGCTGGAAGAGAGACCGCTCAGCGGGCTGCGCGCCGGTTTACGCCGCCTGTTCGGCGGTGAACCCACGCGCGTGCAGCTGCGCCCCGTCCCCCTGCAGATTGGACTGCAATCGCACACCCAAAGTCAGGTGCTGGAAGGCGATTTGCAGGCCGGGGACAAAGTGGTGCTCAATCCCCCGCAGGTGTTGTTGAACATGCCGGGCCTTGTGATTTCCTCACCCTGAGGTAGCTATTTCGCGCTGATGCAGTGCAGGATTGAAGGAGTAACTTTGCATGAAACGTATACTGGTGATTCTGCTGGTCGTGGCTGTGATTGTGGGCGGCTTCATCGGGTGGCGTAGCTACAGCCGCACCCAGGCGCAGGAGCGCCTGCTCGCCAGCCTGCAAACGGAGACCGTCTCCCGCGGCCGTCTGACCGCCACCATTGGCGCGACCGGACGGGTGCGCGCCAATCAGAGCGCTCAGCTGACCTGGAAGACGTCCGGGACGGTGGAGCGCGTGCTGGTCTCGGTGGGCGACCGCGTGCGCAAGGGTATGGAGATGGCGGTGTTGGCGCAGACCTCGCTGCCGCAGAACGTGATCCTGGCGCAGGCCGACCTGGTTTCGGCTCAGCGCGCTTTGGACGATCTGCTCAATTCCGACTTGCAGCGCGCCCAGGCCATGCAGGCGGTGGAAGATGCGCAAAAAGCGCTGGATGACCTGCTGAATTCTGAACTGCGAGTAGCCCAGGCGCTGCAGGCGATTGCCGACGCTCAGCGCGCCGTGGAAGACGCCGAGCGCCGCTTGAACAGCCTGCGCCTGCCCGCGGCTCAGGCCGATATCGACGAAGCCGAAGCGCAGGTGGTGCTGGCGCGCGACAAGCTGGAGAAAGCGCAGGATGATTTCAAACCCTACGAAGGCCGTCCGGAAGACGACCTGGAGCGCGCCCGCGCCCAGGCCGCGCTGGCCCAGGCGCAACAGGAGTATGACGCTGCCGTGCGTCAACTGAACGCGCTCAAAGGGACGGGCAGCGAGGTGGACATCGCCCGCGCCCAGGCTGATCTGGCCGTCGCGCAGGCGCAACTGGCCGATGCCCAACGGGAATACGAGCGCGTCAAGGATGGGCCCACCGAGGCCGAAATCTCACTGGCGCAGGCGCGGTTGGATGACGCCTTGCGCGAGTGGGAGCGCGTCAAAGATGGGCCTCCGGCGGATGATATTGCCGCCGCCGAGGCGCGCGTCGCCGCCGCGCAGGCCACCCTCGATCAGGCGCACATCCTCGCCCCCTTCGACGGCGTGGTCACCCAGGTTGAGGTGTTGCCCGGCGATCAGGTCGAACCCGGTATGCTGGCCTTCCGCGTGGACGACCTCTCGCGCCTGCTGGTGGACCTGGATGTCTCCGAAGTGGATGTCAACAAAATTCGTCCCGGCCAGGATGTGGTGCTGACCTTCGATGCTGTGCTGGCGCGCGAGTACCACGGCACGGTGACGGAGGTCGGTCTGGTGGGTGTGGAACAACAGGGGGTGGTCAATTTCACCGTGACGGTGGAACTGCTGGATGCCGATGAGGTCATCCGGCCGGGCATGACTTCGGCGGTGAACATTGTGGTCAGCCAGCTGGAGGACGCTTTGCTGGTGCCCAATCGGGCGGTGCGCGTGGCCGGCGGCGAGCGCGTGGTCTTCGTGCTGCGCCCGGATGGCAGCATCGATAAAGTGCCGATCACCCTGGGCGCTTCCTCCGATACGTACAGCGAGGTGCTGGAAGGCGATTTGCAGCCGGGGGATGAGGTCATCCTCAACCCGCCGCGCGAATTGTATGACCAGACCACCTTCGGTGGCGGTCCTCCCGGCGGCGGCCCCGGTGGACGATAAGGAGCAGGCAGAGATGGCAGAATGGGTTGTCGATGCCCGCGATCTGGTGAAGATTTACACCATGGGCGAGGTGCAGGTGCACGCTTTGCGCGGCCTTTCGCTGACCATCGCTCAGGGTGAGGTCGTTTCCATCATGGGGCCTTCGGGTTCGGGTAAATCCACATTGATGAACATCCTCGGGTGTCTGGATCGTCCGACTTCCGGCGAGTACTACCTCGACGGAGAGAGCGTGGCGCAACTGAACGATGATCAGCTGGCCGATATTCGCAACCGTAAAGTGGGCTTTGTCTTCCAGAGCTTCAATCTGTTGCCGCGCGCCACTGCCCTGGCAAACGTGGAGCTTCCCCTGCGCTATGCCCGCAACGGCCGCAACCGTCGCAAACGGGCGCTGGAGGCGCTGGAAGCCGTTGGGCTGGCCGACCGTGTGCATCACCGCCCCAACGAACTTTCCGGCGGCCAGCAGCAGCGTGTCGCCATCGCCCGCGCCCTGGTCAACAACCCCTCGATTGTGATGGCCGATGAACCCACCGGCAACCTGGACACCGCCTCGGGGGAGGCGATCATGGAGTTGTTGCTCAACCTGAACAAAGAGCGCGGCGTGACGTTGATCATCGTCACGCACGACCCGGAGATCGCGGCGCTGACTCAGCGCGTGATCCACATTCGCGATGGCAAAGTGGTGAAGGAAGAGAGCAGATGAATTACTGGCAGGCCGTAATCGAAGCACTGGATAGTCTGGCTTCCAACAAGCTGCGCTCCGGTCTGACCATTCTGGGCATTGTGATCGGTGTGGGCGCGGTGATCGCCATGCTCGCCATCGGCACCGGCGCGCAGAACTCGATCACCGGCGAGATTCAAGGCATCGGCACCAATCTGTTGTTCGTCTTTCGCGGCGGCTCGGAAGACGTGCGCAATCCCAAGCCGCTTACGCTGGGCGATGCCAACGCCATCGCCGATCCCTTTGCCGCGCCCTCGGTGGTCGGTGTGGCCCCGATTTTGCAGGGCACGGTGGAGGTCACCTTTGGCGGCGAATCCACTGTGACCACGGTGGTCGGCGCAACACCGGCGTACGAGGTGGTGCGCAACTACCGCGTGGCCGAGGGCGAGTTCATCAGTGAGGCGCACATGCTGGGGCAGTCGGCGGTGGTGCTGCTGGGGGTGGATGTGGCCGATGCACTCTTTGGCCGCACCTCCGGCCTGGTCGGCGAGACGGTTCGCATCGAGGGGCAACCCTTCCGCGTGATCGGCGTGCTGGAGGAGCGCGGCGGCGGTTCGTTCGGCAGCGAGGACGACCGCGTGCTGGTCCCCCTGACCACCGCGCAATCGCGCCTGATCCGGCGTTCGACGCGCGATCGGGTGGATGTCATCCTGGTCAGCGCGGCCAGCGCCGACCTGGTGCCGCAGGCTGCCGAAGAAGTGGCGCAAATCCTGCGCACGCGGCATCGCACCGAGATCGGCAAGGACGATTTCACCATCCTTACGCAGCAGGACTTCCTCGATGTGGCCTCTTCGATCACCAGCATCCTGACCATTTTCCTGGGCGGCATTGCCGGCATCTCGCTGCTGGTGGGCGGCATTGGCATCATGAACATCATGCTGGTCTCGGTGGTGGAACGCACGCGCGAGATCGGTTTGCGCAAAGCGATGGGGGCGCGCAAATCCGATATTCTGGTGCAATTTCTGACCGAATCGGTGCTGCTCAGCCTGTTCGGCGGCATTCTGGGGATCGGCCTGGGGTGGCTGATTTCGTTCATCGTGGGGCGAATCGCCGCGGCCAACAATGCCGATATTGTGCCGGTCATCGGGCTGGACGCGGTGTTGCTGGCCACCCTGTTCTCCGCCGCCGTAGGCGTGTTCTTCGGGTTGTATCCCGCCAATCGCGCCGCCAACCTGGAGCCGGTGGAGGCGCTGCGCTACGAGTAGCCGTTGAACTACTTTTCTGGCTGTTGTGGCGGCGCGCCTGTGTTTTCCTCCACCCAGGCCAGGTAATCGGCCGCGCCGGCCACGATGGGCAGGGCGATCACCTCGGGCACTTCGTAGGGGTGCAGCGCTTTGACCCGGCGGACAAACTCGCCCGAATCCAGCAGCGCCTTTTGCGTTTTGGCCAGCAGCAAAATTTCACCCTCGCGCTGCACTTCGCCTTGCCAGCGGTAAACCGACGTGAGGCCGGGCAGGATGTTGACGCAGGCGGCCAGCCGTTCGCTCACCAGCGCTTCGGCCAGCGCGTTGGCGCTTTGTTCATCGGGTGCAGTGATGAGAACTGTGCAGGCTTGCATGGTATGTCTCCTTGATTACTAACCACGGAGTTCATCGGATTTTGCCGACAATTTCACAGAATTGCTCCGTGTTCGCCATACTTTTTGCAGGAGAGCCACAGATCGATGACCATCAACAATGTAACCCGATTGTTGGAAAAGCGCAAGATTCCCTACACCGTCTATGAATTGCCGGCGGAAAAGCTGGGCGCGCTGGAGACCGCCCGTCTGCTGGGCGTGCCGGCGGAACAGGTTTTCAAGACGATTGTAGTGGTACGCCCGTCCGGCGGCAAACCGATTCTGGCGGTGGTTCCGGGGCCGAGCGAGGTTGACCTGAAGGCTTTGGCGAAAGCGGCCGGTGAAAAGAAGGTCAAGCTGCCCACTCAACGGGAGGCGGAGCGGTTGACCGGCCTGCAGGCAGGGGGAATTTCGCCGCTGGCGTTGCTCAACCGTGGTTTTCAGGTCTGGCTGGACGAGCGCGCGCGGGCTTTCGATGAGATTCACATCTCCGGCGGGCAGCGCGGGCTGAACATCCGCCTGGGGGTGGACGACCTGATAAAACTGTGCAACGCCCGCGTGGCAGCCATCTCGCGTCCGGCGTAGGGCGTAAGACAACTGCAAACAGGACAGATGCATGTCCTACGCATTAGTGATGATGGATTTCCGACGGCGCAGGCGCAAGAGCAAATAAAGCGTTATGGCGCTCCACCACACAATCTTTGAGCGCAAGAGTTCAGCGAGAGGGAATCCCAGGTATACAACCCTCATACCGTGGGCCTCCCCGCCGATGACTTCCAGTACGTATTTGCCGCTTTTGGTAGCCGCAGGGACGCCTATTTCACCGCGAAAGGAACCGTCCTCGAGCACTTTTGCCGAGGACTGGCCGAGATAAGCCCGGTTGACTGTCTGGTAAACCTGCCATTGAGAGCGATTTTCCCCCTTTACCGGTATATCACTACCGGGGGCGGGCTTCAGGAAAACCTGCACCTCTTTTGGCAATTTTCCCGCATCCGCCTCTATATGGCCGGAAAACTTGAGCGCGCCCCCGATGCCAAAAGGTTGCCAGAACAGAGCGGGGCTGATTTCTGCCTGGGCTGTGTAGCGCGCGATGCGCAAAGCCGGGTCGCCAAACAAGTTGTAACTCCAAAGATGCCACAAGTAAATCTGCTCGTCTTCGAAGTTGCAAGGGCAATCCGGCGCGATGATAAGCCAATTGTAGATTGTGGCGGCGAACTGCTTGAAGAGCCACAACGTCAGCGAAGAATCCAAGGCGGGGTTTGCGTAACCGAACTTTGCCCGCTGAACCCATTCCCCCAGGGTCTGGACGCGCTCATCGAACAACAACAGCATCAAGTCTTTCTGGAGAAATGTATTCGGAATTTCAAAAGTGATTCTTGAGGCGGCAAAAGTGGCAATCGCCTTGCCGCCGATGGGCATGGTGAGCAGCTCAGCCAGGGAGGGAATGTCGCTTGAACTGTCCAACGTCCCCACGGCACAAGCCGTAAACGTCACAATGGTGTTGTTCATCGCCAGGGGAAAATCTACCACGCTTTGGTAATCCAGCATTGTTGCAGTAGTGCCGTCCAAAGATGTCGCCGGGCCAAGCGCGTAATCTGAGCCATGCCCAACGTAAGATACCCACAACGCACCCGCGTTGAAGCGCGAGAGAACTTCCCGCGGGTATTTTTCAAGCGGCAAACTATAAACGCTGCGAGGATAGCCGTAAATAGTGTGCAGGTTTACATCAGGCGGCAGATAGGCGCGCGCAAACTCCCGCAGCCCTGCTTCCATCAGCAGAGCAAAGGCATCTCCCCAGTTTGCATCCGATGCAATCAGTTCCACCTGGCGGCGCTGCAACGCAGAGAGCGAGGATTTTTCGTACTGCCTCACGTCTGCCAGTTTTGCGAATACCCATTCCTCATAGAAAAACGGCAAACGGCCTATGATGATAGGCAGCCAGGTATTTGTCTCAGGGTCGAAGGCGTAGCCGCTATCGCCGGCGATTGTGTCGTACCCGACGATGTCGGCCTCCTGGGGGGTGATGGGAAGGGTATACGTGGGGATGTAACTTTCCGGGTGCGCTATCTCGGTATGGGCGTGCCCCAGGATGAGCACAAAAAACGGATACGGGGATTGACTGCTGAAATAGGTCTCCCGAATCAGTTTTGCAACCTGCGCTGTGGTGCGTTGTTGCTCATCCAGCAACGCTACTTTGACCTGATACCCGCTTTGCCGGCGATAGTCTGCCCACTCCAGCGCGCTTTCCCGGAAATTTTTGGGGGCGATAATCAGGTAGTTATAGCCTGCAGCAGGCGGGAGGCGGAGAGGCGGTGTTGTATCTCGCAGTTGGGCAATCCAGGGCCAGAGGAAAGCCAGAGAAAGCACGCCCCACGTCAGGATAATCAACGCCAAAGCGGTACTTTGCGCTGCGCGCCTGAAAGCATAGCGACGTTTTCTGTGGTTTCTGGCAACAGTGGTGTTCCCCATCGTCAAGCGCCCAGGAAAACAAGGTGTTGTTCTGCGGGCAGTAATTCAAGCGTGCGGTGCAACTCGTGGCGGGTGCGTTTGACCGCGGCTTCCAGAGCGTAGGGGAATAGCGGGCCGCGGGCGGGGTAATCCAGGTTCATGTGGATGTGTGCGTCTGGCGGCAGCAGCCGGCGCACGAGAGGGCGCAGGGCGGGCAGATACGTCAGCGCCTCCAGCGGGTAGACGCGACCGCTGCGCAGCTCAGGGTGTTGGAGAATCTCCGGGTCGAGGGGGTCTACCTGGGGCGGCGCGGGGCGCCCCTCCGCCGGATAACGGGCCAGCCACAAGGCGATGTAATTGCTGTGGGCGTAGAAATCCTGGGCGGCGTGCGTCAGGCGGCCGAAAGCGCGCCGCGCCGCGTCGGCGTCTTGCTGAGAGAGCGCGGTCAGGCTCTCCTGGCGCTGCTGTTCGAGGTAGAGATTGCCTGCGGCGAAGGCGGAATTGTCGAAGTGAAACTCCGGATGGCCGATTTGCCCGCGCAAGTTATCCTGGGCGATGTTGGCGGCGATGATGGTCTCCAGCGCGGCGGGGGAGAAGACATCTGACAGAGCGCGGCGGCACATTTCGATGTGATATTGCACCAGCATCGTTCACTCCTGGCGCAGTTCCAGCAGCTCGAATACCACCGCCGGTTCGGATTTGCCCTTGATCTCCAGAGGGGGTAACTGCCGCGCCACGACGGCGTCGGCGACCTGGCGGTACACGGCTTCGGCGAGCAGAATCTGACCGGGCAGCGCGGCGGCCTCCAG
>RFKO01000141.1 GCA_003694235.1 Anaerolineae bacterium | reverse complement strand
TCAAGACCGCTGGTTTGTGCTCGGCGCGGCCAATGAACGCCAGTGGGCCTTGCTTTGTGAAGTGCTTGAGCGCCCCGATCTGAAGGACGATCCGCGTTTCGCCACCAATAGCGACCGTTTGCAGCATCGCCAGGAACTGGAAGATGAATTGAATCAGGTGTTTGCTGCCCGGCCAGCTGATTACTGGCTGGAGCAATTGGGAGCAGGGGGATTGCCTTGCGGGCCGATCAATTCCGTGCCGGATGTATTTTCTCATCCGCAGGCAGAAGACCGCGCTTTTGCTCTCGAGGTCGAGCATCCCACCGCGGGCAAGGTCAAAGTCCCCGGCTTCCCCTACAAGTTGTCTGCCACACCGGCGGGCGTTCATCGCCCCCCACCTCGACTGGGCGAGCACACCGCCGAAGTTCTGGAGCAGGTCTTGGGCCTGACATCGGATGATGTGGCCCGTTTGCGCTCCGCCGGCGCGATTTGAGCCGCTCCACTTTTTTGTTTAGAAGGAGAATGTATGGGAGAAATCGCTGTTGAAATCCGTTCGGGGGCGTATTACGATTCGGCTTTTTTAATGCAATTGCAGGGTTTCCTGGCCGACCAGCCCGGCGTGCAGGATGTTGGCGTGGTGATGGGAACGGACGCCAACAAGGAGGTGCTGGCACAAAGCGGCTTGTTGGTCCCTGAGGCCGAAGCGGCCATGGCGGACGATCTGGTGATTGTGATCAAAGGAGAGACCCGTCAGGCGGCTGAACTTGCATTGAGCCGGGTGGATGAACTCATCGCCTCTCGCCGCAGCAAGCGCAGCGAGCAGGACTATCTTCCCAAAACGGTGGAAGCGGCTGCCGAGATGCTGCCGGAAGCCGGGTGGGTGCTGGTCTCGGTGGCGGGACGCTATGCTGCCGGCGTGGCGCGCAAGGCGCTGGCGTTGGGGAAACACGTGTTCCTCTACAGCGATAATGTCTCGCTGGAAGACGAAGTTTCTCTCAAGCAAGAGGCTGCCGAAAAAGGTCTGCTGGTGATGGGGCCGGACTGCGGCACGGCGATTATCAATGGTGTGGGGCTGGGATTTGCCAACAAGGTGCGCCGCGGCGATATTGGCATGGTCGCGGCCTCCGGCACCGGCTTGCAACAGGTTTCGGTGCGCATCCATCAGATGGGCGGCGGCCTGACTCACGCCATTGGAACCGGCGGCCGCGATGTCAAGGATGCGGTTGGCGCCATCACTTTTCGTCAGGGATTGGATCTGCTTGCCCGCGACCCGCAAACGCGCGTGATCGTCCTGGTTGCCAAGCCGCCCTCTCGTTCGGTGGCAGAGCAGATTGTTCAGCAGGCGCGCCGCATTTCCAAGCCGGTGGTGATTGATTTTATCGGCTATGCCACCGCCTTGCGGCAGGTGGAGAATCTGTATTTTGCCACCACCTTCGATGAGGCGGCCCGGCTGGCGGTGGAACGCTCAAAAGAGGCGGTGGACTTTCAACCACCGGATACCTCGCGTTTTGCCGCCGGTCAGAAGTATCTGCGCGGTCTGTTCTCCGGCGGAACGCTGGCCTATGAGAGCCTGCTGATCCTGAGCAATTACCTGCCGGGGGTGTATTCCAACATCCCATTGAGCGAGGAATATCGCTTGCAAGATTCGCTCGTCAGCCAGGAGAATACGCTGATCGATCTGGGCGAGGACGAGTTCACCGTAGGGCGGTTGCACCCCATGATGGACAACGATCTGCGCGTGCGCCGTATCGCCAAAGAGGCGGCAGACCCGGAAACTGCCGTCATTCTGCTGGATGTGGTGCTTGGCTATGGAGCCCACGAAGACCCGGCCAGTGATCTCGCACCCGCGATCGCGGCGGCGAAGAAAGCCGCCGCGCAGGAGGGGCGCTATCTGGAAGTGGTGGCCGTCGTCGCCGGCACGGATGAAGATCCGCAGGACATGAGAGCGCAGATCAAAGCGCTGGAAAAGGCCGGCGCGCGCGTGGAGACCAGCAACGACCGCGCTGCGCATTATGTCGGGCGCCTGCTCAAGGCGCTGGCGGATGGAAGCCAGGCTGATGGGCTGCCCGGCAAAGCTGTGAATCCGGAGACATTGAACAAGCCGCTGGCGGCCATCAATGTCGGCCTGGAGTCGTTTACCGATAGCTTGAAAGCCCAGGGCGCGCAGGTGATCCATGTGGACTGGCGACCGCCGGCGCGCGGTAATGAGAAACTGGCGAGCATCCTCGAACGTATGCGCAGGAAGTGAGACGGCTGTACGCGAGGGTGTCCGTGTTCCAGTCGATTCGTCCGTTTGTTCAAGTGCGAAAGGAAGGTTGCCATGGATATTGAAAAAGCCAATGCTGAAGCCGTAGGGCGTATGATGGAAGCCCGACCGATTGTGGTGGGCATGGGCAAAGCGATTGATGTCGTCCCCGGTATGCGCGAAGACTTGTTGATGCACGCCGGCCCGCCGATCACCTGGGAGCGTGCCTCCGGCCCGATGCGCGGCGCGATCACCGGCGCGTTGATATTCGAGGGTAAAGCCAAAAACATGGAAGAGGCGCAGAAACTGGTCGAGTCCGGCGAAATCAAGCTCGAGCCCTGCCATCATCACCAGGCTGTGGGGCCGATGGCCGGTGTGACCTCGCCTCACATGTCGGTGTACATCCTCGAGAACAAGACGCATGGGAATTTCACCTACTCCAACCTGAACGAGGGGTATGGCAAGGTGCTGCGCTACGGCGCGTTCAGCAAAGAGGTCATCGAGAAGTTGCAGTGGATGGAGGAGGTGATGGCGCCGGTGCTGGGGAAGGCCATTGAACTCAGCGGCGGCATAGATATTCGCGCCTTGCTGGCCGAAGCCATCCATATGGGCGATGAAGGGCACAACCGCAACAAAGCCGGTTCGGTGCTCTTTACCAAGGCGCTGGCGCCATACATCGTCAAGGCGACCGACAACCGCGAGGTTGCCTCGGAGATTCTCAAATTCATGGGCGATAATGCGCTGACCGTGCTCAATCCGGTGATGGCGGCCTGCAAGTCAATGGCGGACGCGGCCCATAATGTGGAAGGCAGCACCATCGTCAGCGTGATGGCGCGCAACGGCACGGACTTTGGCATCCGCGTCTCTGGCTTGGGCGACCGCTGGTTCACCGCGCCGGTGGGGATGCCCAAAGGGCTGTACTTCCCCGGCTTCACCGCCGAAGACGGCAGCGGCGATATCGGCGACAGCACCATCACCGAGACGGCGGGCATCGGTGGGTTCGCCATGGCGGCGGCTCCGGCTATCGTCACCTTCGTCAGCGGTACGCCGAAGGATGCCATCAACGCCACGCTGGAGATGTACGAGATCACTTATACCGAGCATAAGTATTTCACCATTCCGCAGCTGGATTTCCGCGGCACGCCCACCGGTATCGACATCCGCAAGGTGGTGGAGACCGGCATCACCCCGCGCGTCAACACCGGTATCGCTCACAAAGACCCCGGCGTGGGGCAGATCGGCGCCGGTCTGGTGCGCCCGGACATCAAGATGTT
>RFKO01000003.1 GCA_003694235.1 Anaerolineae bacterium | reverse complement strand
ATGCCCAAATACATCACCGCAACACGGTCGCTGATATGCCGCACCATGCTGAGATCATGGGCGATGAAGAGATAAGTCAGCCCAAACTGCTCCTGCAACTCTTCCAGCAGATTGACAATTTGCGCCTGGATAGAAACATCCAACGCGGAGATTGGCTCATCGCAGACGATGAAATCCGGATTGAGCGCCAGGGCCCGCGCGATGCCGATCCGCTGACGTTGCCCGCCGGAAAATTCGTGCGGATAACGCAGGGCGAAATCCGGGTTCAGACGCACCAGGCGAAGCAATTCTGCCACGCGCTCATTCACTTCTTCCTTCGTGCCGACCTTGTGAACCCGCAAAGGCTCGGCAAGCAGCTCTCCCACGGTCATGCGCGGGTTCAGGCTGGCATACGGATCCTGAAAGATAATCTGCAACCTGCGGCGCATCCGCCGCATCTCTTCACGCTTCAAAGCCGTCAGGTCAATGCCATCAAAGATCACCTTCCCCGCAGTGGGGCGGTATAGCTGCAAAATTGTGCGACCGGTCGTGGATTTACCACAACCCGACTCGCCCACCAGACCTAACGTCTCGCCACGATAAATGTCAAATGAAACCCCATCCACGGCGCGGATCGCCCCAACCTGCCGACGAAACACACCCCGGTAGATAGGGAAATGCTTGACCAGATTCTCAATCTGCAACAGTTTTGTATTCTCACTCATCATTTCAACGCTCTAAACCCGTCTCGGTATCTACCCAGCAAGCCACTCGATGCCCATCGCCAACGGTTTCCAGGGATGGATTTTCTTCCAAACAGCGGTCAACGACAAACTGACATCGCGGGGCAAAGGGGCAACTCGTCGGCTTCTGATACAACATGGGGGGGAACCCCTTGATCGAGTACAACGCCTTCTTTTTGCGCTGGTCGAGGCGCGGCACGCTCGCCAGCAACCCCATGGTATAGGGATGCTGCGGGTTCTTGTACAATTCCTTGACAGGCGCTTCTTCGATGATGTAGCCGGCATACATCACCACCACACGCTCAGCAATGCCGGCTTCCACGCCCAGGTCGTGGGTGATCCAGATCACCGCCATGCCCAGTTCGTCACGCAAACGCTTCACCAGGTCAACAATCTGCGCCTGAATGGTCACATCCAGCGCAGTGGTCGGCTCATCTGCGATCAGGATTTTTGGATTGCATGCCAGGGCGATGGCGATCATGGCGCGCTGCCGCATCCCGCCAGAAAACTGGTGCGGGTAATCCTTCAAACGCTCTTTCGCGTTGGGGATGCCCACCATCGCCAGCAGCTCCGCAGCCCGCTCTTCGGCTTCTTTCTTGGTCATGCCAAGATGCAGCATCAGCGGCTCTGTAAGCTGTTTACGAATGGACAGCACCGGATTGAGGGAAGTCATCGGATCCTGAAATACCATGCCGATCTGAGCGCCGCGCACGTGGCGGATCTCATCTTCCGGCATGGATATCAGATCTTGCCCCTGGAAAATGGCTTCTCCGCTGACAATTTCTCCCGGCGGCGAGGGGATCAGCTTGAGAATCGAGTGCATGGTGACGGACTTGCCACAGCCCGACTCACCGACAACCCCCAACACCTCCCCCTCTTGCAAATTAAACGACACCCCATTGACCGCATAGATTGTCCCCTCTGGTGTGTTAAAACGAGTTTGGAGATCTCTAACTTGCAACAAATGATCGGTCATTCACCAGTCCTCTCCAGCAATAAGTGCCTTTAACCAATGCTTAACAGAAGTGCGCCCAATTATGGCATCAAACACAAGAATTGACAAGATGCGCCAAATGCGCGGGGGAGCTGACGGACGACTCATTGCGCCGCCACTTACCATGCCACACATCTTGTCATCTGTCACCGGGTTCCCCATCCTCCCCGTACCGCAAGCGGATGTAGGACTCATAACGCGCCGGATGGACGCGGCCAGCGGCCACCGCGGCGCGCACGGCGCATTCCGGCTCGTGTAAATGCGTGCAATCACTGAAACGACATTCCGCCACCAGATCGCGAATTTCCGGGAAATAGCCATCTACTTCTTCCGGCTCGATATCCCACAAAGCCAGCGCCTTGAGGCCGGGGGTATCGGCCACGTAACCGCCGCCATCCAGGGGGAACATCTCGCGCACCACAGTGGTGTGCCGCCCCTTGCGCGTCGCCCGGCTGACCGAACGCACGGCCAGCCCCAGGTCAGGCTGCACGGCGTTGAGCAGGCTGGACTTGCCCACCCCGGAAGGCCCCGCCAGCACACTGACCTTGCCGGTCAGCCGCTCGCGCAGCGCGTCCACGCCCCTGCCGGTCTTCGCCGAAGTAAACAGCAGAGGATAGCCAAGGTCGGCGTAATGGCCAAAACGCCGCCGCGCTTCCTCCTCACCCAGCAGGTCCACCTTGTTGAACACAATCAGCGGGGGGATGGAGGCTTTCTCCGCCACGATCAAAAAACGATCCAGCATCCGCAGGCGCGGCTCAGGCTCGGCGCAGGCGAACACCAGCACCGCCTGATCGGCGTTGGCGATCAAAATCTGACGATATTCGCCGCGCGGGGTGGGAGCCAGGCGGGAGAACATGGTGCGCCGCTCTTCAACCGCCTCGATCATCCCGCTGCCGTCCGGCAACACAGAATAACGCACCCAATCGCCCACCGCGACCAGATCGCCGCGGCGCGGGCCGCGCTTCAACCTGCCGCGCAGACGGCAAACCACCTCACCGCCATCCTCCCCCTTCACGGTATAGAAACCCGATTGGGAGCGGATCACCAGTCCTCGAAAATGCGCATCCTCTGACATACACTCAACCATTGCGCGCCTGCTGTCGATCACGGTTGCGGCGTTTCCTCCGGCTCCGGCGTGGCCAGCACACCCACCGAGGACTCCCAGGGCAGCAGGTAACTGCGCCGGCCCTCGAAATAGTACTGCACAATGGCGCGGAAGATCGGCGCAGCGATCTCAGAACCCTCGCCGGCGTATTCGGCAATCACCACCACGGCAATATCCGGCTTGTCGGCGCGGTTTCGCCGCGTGTAGCCGGCAAACCAGGCGTGCGAATCGCCGCCGCCAGACTCGGCCGTGCCGGTCTTACCGGCTACCGGGATCACGTTGCGACTGAACGCCCCCAGGGGCAGATACGCCGTCCCCCGGCGGTTTTCAACCACACTGATCATTGCTTTGCGAATAACATCCAGCGTTTCGTCACTGACAGGCAGCGTGCCTTTGATAATTGGCTCAAACTGATAGAGCGGTTCTTCCGCCTCGGCGCCAATCCGCTCAATGATTTGCGGCTGATAAATCGTCCCTCCATTGGCTATGGCGGCAATGAACTGCGCCACCTGCAAGGGGGTGACCAGCGTCTCGCCCTGACCGATAGCATTGTTGATGGCATCCACCTCCTCGTCGGGGACGGGGATATTGCCGTCTTCTTCCTCCACCCCTTGAATGCCGGTGGGGCTGCCCAGGCCGAAACCGCGGGCCATGCTGGAAACCGCGTCGGTCAACCCCTGGCGGTAAAGGTCCAGCCCGATATGCCAGAAGAAGGGATTACAGGAACGCATCAACCCTTCGGGCAGCGTCAGCACGCCGCTGGGCGGGGT
>RFKO01000140.1 GCA_003694235.1 Anaerolineae bacterium | reverse complement strand
TCATCTCGCCGCCTGGTTTTTGAACGCTTACCCCCCGGAGCCCTTCACATGGTCTCCCCATGTATGCCAGGCACTACTGCAAATCCTCCAGCCCAAGCACCAGCCGCCAGAAGGTGCGGTGCGGTTCCGGGAGAGCCAGGTCGCCCCACTGCTCCACCCAGGCGCGGATTTCCGCACGGGGATACGCGCCAAACAACCAGCGGATTTCCTCCCGGTTGCCGAATTGCAGCACGCGCTCGATGATGGTGCCCCGCCCTTGCTGGAGATCCAATCGGCGCAGATCATACTCCTGGAAAAACGGCGCCAGCGTGGGCGGGATGGGCGTGGGTATTTTCATCCTGGTTCGTCCTCGCACACAAGTATAATACACTGGCGAAGCGGAGCAGAGGTAGAACTCCAGCCCGCTCAGGTAGAAGATGAGGGGCGTGCGGCATGTGCATGCGATTGCGCTTCCCAGAGCGGCTCTTGGCGGAACTTCAGCAGAATAGCCCGCCCCATCCCGATTGGCCCGCCTCCGCCGCCGGCGATTGCGAGTCTAGACCCTGTACGGCTCCACGCAAGTAGGCTACACGCATGAAATCGTCCCTCCCTGGTTGGAAAAACCAGTATCAGGGTGCGCATTCCGGATATCCCCGCAGGTTATCTCTCAAATCAGACGCCCAATGCGCGTCATCACGGCGACAGAGCTGATATAACCTTGATGTGATCACCAGCCTGTCTGCCAACTGAACCGCTTTGTTAAACTGCTCCCCTTCACCCAGAGCAAGCAAGCGAGCACGATGCGAATAAACCAGCCAAGTAAAAGCGACCAATTCCCCTTTCAATTCAAGAGCAACATCCAGAGCAAGAATGTCCGCCAATTTCACCCGGTCGGAGAAATTGTGCTCCATTCTGCGCAGCGTCTGGTAAGACATGTTCAACTTCTCTGTGACCTCTCCCAAAGACTGTTGGCGGTGACGACGCATGCTGTAAATAAACGCCCCAATATCTGAAGGGATGAGAAAAGCGTTAGCACCAGCAAGTTGACATAGGAGGTTTGAGCTCATATCGCGCACATACTTCTCTGCGCTCGGGAGACAATTTTCTGTGAACACGTAATTCTCATCGTAACAACCAGACGGTGGGCGAATCTGTTGTTTTTTCGAAAGGTATCGATAGTAAAAATCAACAGCAATATGCCTTTGTTCCTGGGGAGGCAAACTCACAAATTGGCACACATCCGAAAAAGATAGTGCGTCCACACTGCTGGTGACATATTTCCGAAAGTGTGTCTCTGGATCGGGGATGTGGGAAAGAAGCAAACCGTTAGCAACCAGGTCGGGGAGACGCAAGCCGAGAGCATAACACACTTTGCCCAGAAACCATACGGTGACATAAGATTTTCCCGTTTCCACATGGCTGATGGCAGCATGGGTAAGGCGCGCTCTGTCAGCCAGTTGCGGGAGATTAAAGCCCCGCTTCTGTCGTTCCTTTCGCAGCCATGAGCCTATTGCTAGTGATAAATGGTCCATAAAAACGCTCCTCTTCTTCACCGATTCTTCAGCACAATCTCTTGACAAATCAAAAACTTGTCGTACAATCCTACAAGACGTGACATGTAATTACAGTATGTACAGGGTAAATACAGGCCCCACCAAATTCAACGCCTATGAATACGGACGCCATTCTCCAAAAATTTCGTAGCCACCTCATGGGCTTTAAGGCAAGTGCTCGCAACACAGCATTATCCTACGCCAGCGCAGCCAGACAATACCTGACGTTCTACCAGGAACGAATTGACGATCAGAATACCCGTCTCTCCATCTCTGCTCAGAATATTCAGCAATATGTCGCCTATTGCCGCGAGCAGGGCAAAAAGGAGAGTACAATTGAGACCCAGATACACGGAATCCTGGCATTTTGGGATTTTCTCCACCAGCAGGGCTTAACCCCGAACGAACCTGTTCCTTTCACGAAGCTGAATATCCGCGTAAAACCAAAACTCAACCCCGTTCCTCCCCTCTCCAAAGAAGAAGAACGCCCAATAATGCAAGAGGTCTACGATGAACTCAACACAATGTGGTGAATTCGTATACTTGCGAGATATACTCATCATCGATATCTTACGAAAATCCGCGCTTACGCTCAATCAACTGCTAAACACCAACGCTTCAAGCAACGAATTCCAAACCAGTGAACCTTACTTATACATCCATATCCATGGCCAAGCAATTCAATTGACAGAACCGCGGTTGATGCGCGATTATCTACGGCTCAAAGATCGCTATCTCCCAGATAGCGATCTCATCTTCCCAACCGCAAAGGGCAGTCGCCTCCGGCCGGCCAAATTCAGAAAACGGTTTGGCAAGCTTTTAGAAGAAGCAGGGTTGCACATCCAAACACCCGATCCAAAAGATATAACGGATTCACAATACAACATTCTGCTGGAGCTCCGATTTCCTATCCAGAGGCATCGCTATCAGATCGCACTGTTCATCGCATTGCAAGCCTTTCTGGCAACTCGCCCAGGCGAAACAGCAAATCTGCGTAAAAGTGATTTAGATTTCGAGGCGTTGACACTTCGTCTTCCGGATACAAAGAGTGGACGAACCCAATGGCTACCCATACCAAAACAGCTGGTTCCTTTTCTAAAGGCATATGTCAGCCATCTCCGATCAAACAATGCTCCCTTGTTTGTAAATTCAAAAGGCAAACAATGGGATCGCAGAGAAGCCTGGAGGAAGATAAAAGCAAAAGCCGAGGAACTCAATATTTACGGCGTCACACCTCAACGTCTCCGTCCAACAGCCGCCCGAGGGTGGAAAAACAACGGCGCGTCATTAACAACCGTTTCGAAATTGCTCCGGCACGCTGACCCAAAAACGACCCGCGACCACTATCTCTTCTATGCCGACGAGGATATGCGCAGTGTGATCGATGATTATCATCCAGGTGGACTTGATGAATAAGACATACTCCTGTTCGGTGTCACAAACACAAAAAGCCTCCCCAGGCCGGCCTGTAAGCCGCATTCTGTCCGGCGGCGGGGCCGGTTTACATCCCGCAGGACTTCTTCCCTCCCCCACCGCCTGGGCGATCATCTATCTGGGACGCGCCTCTCGGCGCGCCTCATGCGGCCCACCCGGGATTCAAACGCGACGAGCAGCCGCTCATCCCTGCTTGGCCTTGCTCCCGACGGGGGTTGCCTGGCCGCGGATGTTACCACCCGCGCCGGTGGGCTCTTACCCCACCTTTTCACTATCACCGCGCGCAGGGATCAGGACACAGGGATCAGGATAACCTGACCCCCGCTCCCCGTTCCCTGTTCACGGCTACCTGTTTCTGTGGCCCTGTCCAGAGGCTTACGCCCCTCCGGGTGTTACCCGGCGCCGTGCTCTGCGGAGTGCGGACTTTCCTCGGCGGATTCTGCAATCCGCCGCGATCGCCCGGCCGGCCTGGGTGATTTCATCTTACCACGAAGCCCCTTCCTGGGGTAGACAAAAAATTCCCTCTCATGTAAAATACGCCTTTGTCAAAACACAGGAATGAATCCAGGTTCGGAGGTCTGACTTGGCGAACATCAAATCACAAATCAAGCGCAACCGGCAGAATGAGAAACGGCGACTGCGCAACCGCGTTTTCCGCGGGCGTGCTCGCACCTTTGTGAAAAAAGCCCGCCTGGCTATCGAAAGCGGCGACGTGGAAGCCGCCCGCGAGGCAACCCGCATGGCCGTCAGCGCGCTGGATAAAGCCGCTGAAAAAGGCGTGATTCACAAGAACAACGCCGCTCGTCGCAAAAGCCGGCTGATGAAGCGCCTGGCTGCGCTCGAAAAGTAAAACCTTTTTCCCCTTTGATGCCACACAAGCCAAAGCGGGAGTCTCCCTGGACTCCCGCTTTTTGTGCTGCTCCCCCCAGGGCATGATATAATCCCTCGCCGTACAAAATCACCCCATCCCTACGAGGACGCATGTTCACCAGCGAAATTCAAACCATCGAAGCGCAAATCCGCGCCCACTGCGCGAAGACCAATATCCCTCTGCCCGAAAAGATGGACTGGCGTCCACTGCCGTTCAGCGGCGAATCGGGCATATTCACGTCCTTCTTCCAGGCTGCGGCACAGGAAGCGCGCCAGGGCCAGAAAATCAACGTGCCGCAGCGAGCGCAGGAAATCGCCGCCTCGGTTGCAAAAGCACTGGGAACGCTGGAAGGCATCCATCGCGTGGAAGCCGTCAAAGGATATCTCAACCTGTATTTCGACCCCTCCGCTTTCGCCCGCCGCGTGGTGGACACCGTGCTGCAACAGGGAGAGGATTTCGGCCGCGGCAAACCAAAAAACGAGCGCGTGATGGTGGAATACGCCCAGCCCAACACGCATCACTCCTTCCACATCGGCCATTACCGCAACGCCATCCTGGGGGAAGCCCTGGCGCGGCTGGTGGAGTTCGCCGGCTATGACACCATCCGCGCCTCCTACCCCGGCGACATCGGGTTGGGCGTGATCACCGTGCTGTGGATGTACGACAAATTTTACAAAGGGCAGGAGCCGGAGGGCGTGCACGAACGCGGCCAGTGGCTGCTCAAACTGTATGTGGAAGCGACCAACCTGCTCACCCCCAGGGAGGACGAAACCCCCGAGGAGAAAGCGCAGCGTGAAGCCTACGACGCCGAGCGCCGCGAGATGTACCGCCGCTGGGACGCCGGGGACGAGTACGTCCGCGCTCTCTGGCTGGAGACCCGCGAGTGGAGCCTGCAAGAACTGCGCGCCATCCTCGAGATGATGGACATCCACATCGACGTGTGGTTCTACGAAAGCCAGGTGGACGAACCCGGCAAACAAATCGTTGAGGAGTTGATCGCCCGCGGCATCGCCGAAGACGAGCGCCCCGACGGGCCGGTCATCGTGCGCATCGACGAAAAACTCGGCCTGAAGAAAGAAAAATATCGCACCGCCGTCATCCTGCGCAGCGACGGCACCACCCTCTACCTGACCAAAGACCTGGCGCTGGCAAAAATCAAGTTCGAGCAGTACGGCGTAGACCGTTCGATCTACGTGGTGGATACTCGCCAGAGCCTGCACTTCCAACAGGCCTTCAAGATTCTGGAATTATGGGGCTTCCCCCAGGCCGAGAAATGCTTCCACCTGGGCTATGGGTTCGTCAGCCTGCCCGAAGGAGCCATGTCGGCGCGACGCGGCCGCGTGGTGCTCTTCAAAGAAGTCGCCGACGAAGCCGTGCGTCGCGTGCTGAACGAAATCGCCGAGAAAAACCCATCGATGCCCACCGAGCAGCGCGAGGCGGTGGCGCTCCAGGTCGGCCTGGGCGCGCTGGCCTACGCCATGCTCTCGGTGGACAACAACAAAGACATCGTCTTCGATATGGATGCCGCCTTGAGCTTCGACGGCCACACCGGCCCGTACATTCAGAATGCCCATGTGCGCGCCGGCAGCATCCTGCGTAAAGCCGGCGATCTCCCCTCACAGGCCGACTTCAGCTACCAGCTCAGCCCCTACGAAGTGGAACTGGTCGACCTGATCGCCCGCTTTCCCGAAACGGTACAGCAGGCCGCCGAAGAATATCGCCCGCTGGTCATGGCCACTTACGCCTTCGACCTGGCGACGGCCTTCCACCGCTTTTATCACGAGGTGCCCGTGTTACAGGCGGATACCGGAACGCAGCGTTCCGCCCGACTGCGGCTGGTGGCGGCCGCCAAACAAACCTTGGCCAACGCCTTGCGCCTGCTGGCCATCCAGGCACCGGAGCAAATGTAGGTGATTGGGTGATTGGGTGATTGGGTAACTGGGTAACTCGTCACCCAATAACCCACTTACCTTATCACCCAGTTACCCAGTTACCACGTCATCGCTTTCAAACCCACTACCACAGGAGACGGATTCTATGCCAATCAAAACCCTCATCATGGGCGCCGCAGGGCGCGATTTTCACAACTTCAACGTCTTTTTCCGCGATAACCCCGATTACCAGGTGGTGGCCTTCACCGCCACGCAGATTCCCAACATCGAAGGACGCATCTATCCCGCCGAGCTGGCCGGCTCACTCTACCCCCAAGGCATTCCGATTTACCCCGAAAGCCAGCTCACCCAACTGATCAAAGAGCACCACATCGAACAGGTAGTCTTTGCCTACTCCGATGTGCCGCACGAATACGTGATGCACAAAGCCTCCGAAGTGCTGGCCGCCGGCGCCGATTTCCGCCTGATGGGGCCGGAAAGCACGCAGCTCAAATCCAGCAAACCGGTCGTCTCGGTATGCGCAGTCCGCACCGGCTGCGGCAAGAGCCAGACCACCCGCCGCGTCTCGTTGATTTTGCGGGAAATGGGCTTCAAAGTGGCCGCCATTCGCCACCCCATGCCTTACGGCAACCTGATCGCTCAACGCGTGCAGCGCTTCGCCGAACTCGATGACCTGGACGAGTACGAGTGCACCATCGAAGAGCGCGAGGAGTACGAACCGCACATCGTCAACGGCGTGATTGTGTACGCCGGTGTGGATTACGAGGCCATCCTGCGGCAGGCTGAGCAGGAAGCCGATATCATCCTGTGGGATGGCGGCAACAACGACCTGCCTTTCTACGTCTCGGACTTTCATATCGTGGTGGCCGACCCGCACCGCCCCGGCCACGAGCGGGCCTACCATCCCGGCGAGGCCAACGCCCGCATGGCCGATGTGTTCGTGATCAACAAGGTGGATACCGCCGATCCGGACGCCGTGCTGGCGGTCAACGAGAACCTGCGAGCCCTGCAACCGGACGCCACCATCATCGAAGCAGCCTCACCGCTTTTCGTGGACGACCCGGCGGCCATCCAGGGCAAGCGTGTGCTGGTTGTGGAAGACGGCCCCACCCTGACGCACGGCGAGATGGCCTACGGCGCCGGCTGGGTAGCCGCCCGCCGCTTCGGCGCCGCCGAGATCATTGACCCCCGCCCCTTCGCCGTCGGCTCGATCAAGGCCACCTACGCCAAATACCCCACCACCGGCGACGTGCTCCCCGCCATGGGCTACGGCGAGGCGCAGATGAAAGAACTGGAGCAAACCATCAACAACAGCGACGCCGACCTGGTGATCATCGGCACGCCGATTGACCTGGGGCGCATCCTGAAAATCAATAAACCCACTCAACGGGTGCGCTACGAATTGCAGGAGATCGGCCAGCCCACCCTGGAAGATCTGCTCAAAGCCCGCTTCGACAAATGATCCACCAAGGGACACGAAGAGCACGAAGACTCTCTGCGCCTCTGCGTTCACCACGGAGACACAGAGCCCGCTTCGACAAATAATCCACGCAGGGGCACGGAGAGCACAAAGACTCTCCGCGCCTCTGCACTCATCACGGAAACACAGAGCCCGCTTCAACAAATGATCCACGAAGGGACACGAAGAAGACGAAGAAGACGAAGAAGACGAAGAATCTCTGCGTCTCTGCTATTCCGCGTCTCTGCGTTCAAAAATTCACCACGAAGACACGGAGCACACAAAGAATTCTCCATAGATAGAAAAACTCAGTGAACGCCGTGTCTCCGTGGTTCAAACCCAAACAGAAAAACTCCGCGTCTCTGTTGTTCCGCGTCTCTGCGTTCAAAAATTCACCACGGAGACACAGAGCGCACAGAGAATTAAACTCAGTGAACGCCGTGTCTCCGTGGTTCAAAACCCAAACAGAAAAAACTCCGCGTCTCTGCTGTTCCGCGTCTCTGCGTTCAAAAATTCACCACGAAGACACGGAACGTACGGAGAACTCTCCATAAAAAACTCAATGAACGCCGTGTCTCCGTGGTTCAAAAACACCCAGGCACATAAACACGTAAGCACGTAAGCACATAAACACGTAAACACAAGGCTTCCCATGTACACAACCCTCGCCCCCACCCTGAGCGCCCGTCTGTTCCCCAAAGTCAGCCGCCTGCTGCGCGACGTGATCCTCATCCTCAGCGGCAGCCTGCTGGTGGCCGCCTTCGCCCACATCCGCATCCCGTTGCCCTTTACGCCGGTGCCCATCACCGGTCAGACCTTCGCCGTGCTGCTGGTCGGCGCGACGTTGGGTTCACGGCGCGGCACGGCCAGCCTGTTACTCTACCTTGCAGCCGGTATCGCCGGCCTGCCGTTCTTCGCCGGCGGCGAACGCGGCCTGGCATACCTGACAGGCCCCACCGGTGGGTATCTGCTCGGCTTCGTGCTGGCCGCCTGGCTGGTCGGTCGGCTGACCGAGCAAGGGTATGAGCGCGACCCGCGCACCGCCCTGCTCCCATTCCTGGCAGGCGAGATTGCCATCTACCTCGTCGGCGTCTCCTGGCTCGCCATTTTGCTCAACGACCTGGGCGAGGCCCTGGCACTCGGCTTCCTGCCCTTCATCGCCGGCGACATCCTCAAGATGGTCGTCGCTGCCATGTTGCTGCCCGCAGCCTGGAAACTCGTCGAATGATCCCTCACCCTCCCGCAGCGCCAATCCTGCGGGAGAGTCACCATCATGCCTTCTCTGAGCTGGCCTTCGAAAAAGCCCCCCCAACCTGTGCCGGCTTCGCTGGCAGACGACAGCCTGCTCTTTCCCCGCGGCGAAGGCTACCCGCAGGCGCAACCGCAAAACCTGCTGCTCCACGGCGATAACCTGGCCGCGATGTCAGCCCTGCTGCCGCAATACGAGGGACGCATCCACCTGATCTACGCCGACCCGCCCTTCTTCACGCGGCGGCGTTACCGGGCGCGCGTGGGCCGCGGCGAAGATTCGCGCCGCCCCTCCGAGTGGCAACTGGCCGAGGGCTACACCGACCGCTGGGATTCGCTGGACGATTACCTGAGCTTTCTCTATCCCCGCCTGGCGCTCATGTACCGCCTGCTGGCGCCCAACGGCACCCTTTACCTGCACCTCGACTGGCACGCCAACGCCTACGCCCGCCTGCTGCTCGATGAAATCTTCGGCCCCGACCGCCTGCTCAACGAAATCATCTGGGTTTACCACGGCCCCTCACCCATCCGCAGCGCCTTCAACCGCAAACACGATACCATTCTGGCCTACACGAAAAGCCGGGAATACACCTTCAACGTGGATGCCGTGCGCGAACCTTACCACCCCAACACGGTCAAGACCTTTCAATCTTCCCCCAAAGCCGGCTTCGGCAAAATACCCGACCTCCAGCGCGGCAAAGTGCCGGAGGACTGGTGGTACTTCCCCGTGGTGGCACGCCTGCACAACGAGCGCACCGGCTACCCTACTCAAAAGCCGGAAGCCTTGCTGGAGCGCATCATCAAAGCGTCGTCCAATCCCGGCGATCTGGTGGCCGATTTTTTCTGTGGCTCAGGGACGACTCCGGTTGTGGCGGCGCGCCTGGGACGACGCTTCATCGCCGGCGATGTGCAGTGGCGCGCCATCCACACCACACGCTCACGGCTGATCCACCTCCCCGGCGCGGTAAC
>RFKO01000139.1 GCA_003694235.1 Anaerolineae bacterium | reverse complement strand
GGAAGATGCAAACACCGTGGGCTCATCTTCAAAAAGTGTGCTTGGGTTGGCGAGGGCAATGCCCTCGCCAACCCAACTGCGAGCATTGCCCTACAAATGAATGTCTGATGATTGAAAAGCCCTGTACTGACAGTAATCATCCTTCTAAATCGTAACCAACAATGATAAACTTGGGCGGTTGATCACTGGATCCCTCCCGCGAGGTTAAACTGGTATGCCGCGAGACTATTACGAAATCCTGGGTGTGCCGCGCACGGCGACGGAAAGCGAGATCAAATCCGCCTTCCGCCGTCTGGCGCGCAAGTATCACCCGGATGTCAGCAACGAGCCGGACGCTGAAGAACGCTTCAAGGAAATCAACGAAGCCTACGCCGTGCTCTCCAACCCGGAGAAGCGCGCCGCCTACGACCGCTATGGTCATGCCGGCGTACAGGGCGCCGGCGGTGTGCCCGACTGGACCACAATGGACTTCAGCGATATCTTCGAAGACCTGTTCGGCTTCGGTTTTGGCTTCGGGCGCAGCGCGCGGCGCAGCCGCTCGATGCCTCGACGCGGCGCAGACCTGAAATATCGCCTGCATCTCTCCTTCGAAGAAGCGGTCTTTGGCTGCGAAAAAGAAATCGAGATCACGCGCGACGAACGCTGCCACACCTGTAAAGGCACGGGCGCCAAACCGGGCACCACACCGATCCGCTGTTCAACCTGCGGCGGACAGGGCGAGGTGCGCCAATCGCGGCAGACCATCCTGGGTTCCATGGTGCAGGTGACCACCTGCCCGACCTGCGGCGGACAGGGCGAGGTGATCGAAACCCCCTGCCCCACCTGCCGCGGGAGCGGGCTGGAGCGCCGCACGCACAAAAAAGTGGTATCCATCCCTCCCGGCGTGGATACCGGCACACAAATCCGCCTGACCGGTGAAGGCCAGCCCGGCAGCAACGGCGGCCCGCCCGGCAACCTGTACCTGGTCATTCAGGTGCAGCCGCACAAATACTTTCGCCGCAAGGGGGATGACATCCTGCTCGATCTGAACATCAACGTGGCGCAGGCCGCCCTGGGCGATGAGGTCAAAGTGCCCACCGTGGATGGCGAAGCGGTTTTGAAAATCCCTCCCGGCACCCAGCCGGGGAAGATCATCCGCATGCGCGGCAAGGGGGTGCCCAATCTGCACAACAACAGCTACCGCGGCGACCAGCTGGTCGTCCTCAATGTCGAGATTCCGCGCAACCTGACGCCGGAGCAGCGGGAGCTCTTCCAGAAACTGGCGGAAAGCCTGGGCACAGAGGTCACCCCGCAAGAGCGCGGCTTCTTCGACCGTCTGCGCGAGGTGCTGGGCGGCTGATCCCGCCGAGGCGATGTCCTGGCTTCAAGTTTCGCTTACCGTGGATGGGGAACTGGCCGAGGCAGTGGCCGAGGTGCTGGCGCGCCACGCTCCGGGCGGCGTGGTCATCGAGAGCACAGCGGTGGAAAGTCGGCCGGACGAGAGCGGTCATCCTGTCGGCCCGCTGCGTGTGTGCGCCTATCTCCCCATCGATGACGAATTGCCTCTCCGCCGCCGCAAAATCGAAGAAGGATTGTACTACCTGGGGCGCATCCGCTCGTTACCGGAGCCGGAGTTCACCCCCCTGCAACAAACTGACTGGACGCAGGCCTGGAAACAACACTACCGCCCGATTGCGGTTGGCCGCCGTCTGTTGATTCAACCGGCCTGGATGGACGTCTCCACCGCAGAGCGCATCCCCATCCTGATTGACCCCGGCATGGCCTTTGGGACGGGCACCCACCCCACCACACAACTCTGCCTGGAACTGCTGGAAGACTTCACACCCTCTCAGGATGATGTGATAGACATCGGCTGCGGGTCGGGCATTCTCTCGATCGCGGCGATCAAACTGGGGGCGCGCCACGCCTTCGGCGTGGACACCGATGAAGACGCGGTGCGCGCCGCCGAGGAAAACGCCACCAGAAACGCGGTCGGCGAGCAGACTACCTTCGCCGTCGGTTCGGTGGCGGATGTACTGCAGGGTATCTTCCCCCGGCAACAGGCCCCGCTGGTCGTGGCCAACATCCTGGCGCACATCCTCATCCGACTGCTGGATGAAGGCATGGCGTCTTTGATCGCGCCGGCAGGCAAATTACTGCTCTCCGGCATCCTGGAAGACCAGCTTGCCGACATGCAAGCAGCGCTGCAGCGACATACGCTGCGAATATGCGCTCAACGACAAATGGAAGACTGGATTGCACTGGCAGTGGAGCCACTCTCATGACCGAAAAGAAGCAACTCAACCTGACCGAAACGCCGCTGGTGCAGCGGCCGCGCGCGATCGTGGTAGGCGCATCTTCTGGTATCGGCGCCGCCCTGGCGCGACGCCTGGCAGCCGAGGGGTACGCTCTGGCCCTGTTGGGACGGCGCGCCGGACAACTGGAAGAACTTGCTGCCGCCATCAACCGCTCTGCCGGGCAAACGGTGGCGCTGGCGTATCCCCACGACGTCACCCACTACGACGAGATACCCGCGCTGTTTCAACAAATCGTCGCCGCGCTGGGACGCCTCGACCTGCTGGCATACGTCGCCGGCGTGATGCCGCCGCTGGCGCCAAACGAATACAATTTCGAAAAAGCCCGCCAGACGGTAGAGGTCAACCTGCTGGGAGCGATCGCCTGGCTGGATCAGGCCGCCATGCTGTTCCAGCGACAGGGCAGCGGACAAATCGTGGGCGTCTCGTCCATCGCCGGCGACCGCGGTCGCGTGGCGCATCCACCCTACCACGCCACCAAAGCCGGGTTGAGCACTTACCTGGAATCGCTGCGCAACCGCCTGGCGAAGCACGGCGTGCACGTCCTCACCGTCAAGCCGGGGTTCGTGGATACTGAGATGCTCGCCGGCGCCAGCCGCACCTTCTGGGTGATCCCCCCCGCCCAGGCCGCCGGCGACATCTGGAAAGCCATCCGTCGCCGCCGCCAGGTGGTGTACACCCCGGCGCGCTGGCGGCTGATCGCCCTGACGTTGATTCACATCCCCTCGTTCATTTTCCGCCGACTGTCTTTCTAGCCATGTTGCCATCAAGTCACCTCACCCTGCTATCGGGCTTCGGGCGCATCCCGCGCAGCCTGAGCTACCTTTACCGTCCCACCAACGTCGAACAAATCAAAGCGGCCTTCGATCTGGCGCGTCGGCACGGCATGACGGTTGGCCTGCGCGGCTCGGGGCGTAGCTACGGCGACGCGCCCACCAACGCCGGTCACATCGTGCTCGATCTGCGCCGCATGAACCGCAT
>RFKO01000138.1 GCA_003694235.1 Anaerolineae bacterium | reverse complement strand
GTGAGCACTAATCCCTAATCACTACCATTTCATCAAGTTGATTTCGTCCGCGGCGACCGTTTCGCGGCGGCGGTAAACGGCAATCACCAGCGCCAGGCCGACGGCCACCTCAGCAGCCGCCACGGCGAACACCACCACGGCAAACGCCTGCCCGGCGATGGACGCCAGGTCGCTATAACGCCAGAACGCCACCAGGTTGATGTTGACGGCGTTGAGCATCAGCTCGATGCCCATCAGAATGGCCACGGCGTTTCGGCGGGACAGCACGCCGTACAACCCAATCGAAAACAAGGCAGCGGCGAAAATCAGATACCAGGATAATGGCATACCTCACTCCTCTTGCAGTCCATTCGTCTCGCTGGCCGGATGGGTCTTTGGGTCTTGCCGGTTTGGTTCGTCGCAACCAACCAGACCAATGAGACCAATGAGACTAGTGCGACCAACCAGACCAACTACTTCTTCCAGGCCACGTAAATCGCTCCGATCATGGCGGCCAGCAAGAGCACCGAGGCCACCTCGAACGGGATCACATACGCCTGCGGTGAAACCAGCGCCCGACCGAGTTCAGCAACCGGATCGGAGACGGTGGAGAAGTCCGGCGCCATCAGGGTGGCAGCCGGCGACCGCGTGAGCGCGAAGGTCAGCCCACCAAACAAGGCAGCCGCGATCAGCGCCGCCAGCCCCCATGTGCTGTTGGTCTGCGGGCCGCTGTCTTTCATCACCTTGCGCGTCAGCATGATGGCGAAAATCATCAGCACAGCGATCGCGCCGATGTACACCACCACCTGCACCACCGCCAGAAAGGCGGCGTTCAACAGCACAAACGTCCCCGCGACGCCGAACAGCGCCAGAATCAACCACAAAGCAGCACGCACCATGTTTGGGGTGGTCACCACCATCACTGCAGAGAACAACGTGAGTGCTGCAATCAGTACGAAGACAAATTCAAGACCTGTCATACACCAACTCCCAACATCACTCGCTCTTGGGCGCCACAGCCACCGGGCGAGGAGGAAACTCCGGGCGGCGACGTTGACGGCTCTTTTCTACCTTCTTTAGAGCCTGTACCGTGGCCCAGCCGATCACGACATTCAGCGCCAGCATGGAAAGCGCATGTCCCCAACCACTTACCGCGTAGACTTCCAGCACCTTGTCCAGAATGGCAGTGAAGATCAACACCACCAGGATCAAGGGGGTGAGGAACTTCCAGTTGAACGCCAGCATCTGGTCAATGCGGATGCGCGGCAGCGAGAGACGAATCCAGGTAACGATGAAATACCCGATAAACGTCTTGATGTAGAAATACAGAATCCCCAACAGGGGATATGTCTCGGCGCCGGGGCCGCGCCAGCCGCCCAGGAAGAGCGTTCCCAACAATGCGCCGATCGTCCACACGTGCAGGAACTCGGCCACGTAGAACATGCCAAATTCCATACCGGAGTACTCGGTGTGATAACCGGCCACAATCTCAGACTCGGCTTCCAGCAGGTCGAAAGGCGCACGACCGACCTCGGCCATCGAAGTGATCAGGAAGATCACCGCCGCGATCGGCGCGGCCACGATGAACCACACCGATTGCGCGTTCACGATGTCCGTAAGCCCCATTGAGCGCGCCAGCAGCACCGGCACCATCAACGCCAGCACCATCGGCACCTCGTAGGAGACCATCTGCGCCACGGCGCGGAACGCCCCCAGCAGCGCAAATTTGTTATTGGACGACCAGCCGGCCATCAGTACGGCGACCACGCCGAAAGCGCCCACCGCCACCACATACAGCACGGCGACATTCAGGTTGGCGCCCATCACTGTGGCCGTGAAAGGAATCACCACCCACATCAACAGCACCGAGGCGATGAACACCACCGGGGCAAGGTGAAAGATGGTCTTATCGGCCTGCGCCGGCGTGACAATCTCTTTGGTGAAGATTTTGATCATGTCGGCAATCGGCTGCAACAGACCGAATTTACCGGCGCGGTTTGGGCCGGGACGATCTTGCAGGCGTCCGGCAAGTTTGCGCTCCACCCAGATGAGCACCACAACCGTCAACATGCTGATGGTCGCCAGAATAACCGCCCCCACCAACAAACGGATCACGGTCGCCGCGCTCTCTGAAAGCCCCCATCCCAACAACAAATTTGTAAACCACTGCGAAATCAAAGCAAACGGATCACCCATACGTTTCTTCTCCCAAACGTTGGTCAGCAAACAAAAGGGCTGAGGATTTAAAAATCCACCAGCCCGACTATGCCCACTCCAGAACGCCTTTGCGCCACAGGTACACCAGCCCCGCCAGAAGAAGCGCAATGAACAACACCCCTTCCATCACGGCAAAGAGCGGCAGTTTATCGAACGCCACCGCCCAGGGGTAGAGAAAGACGGTCTCGATATCGAAGACCAAAAAGACCAGGGCAAAAATGTAGTACTGCACTTTGAACTGCACCCAGGCCTCACCGACCGTCTCAATACCACATTCGTAAACATCCACCTTGATGCGGTTCGGCTTCTTCGGCGCGATGAAGCGCGGCACAATAATGGTGACCGCCGGTAGAACCAGCGCAACGATGATGAAGAGACCAACATAAAGCCAGTTCGTGAGCATACGCACTCCTTAAATGCAGGTATCAGGCACACCACTCATTTTCAGGTTGCCATGCCGCAGGCAACCGAACAGGCGGAATTTTACCATAATCACGCCTTAATCTGGATTGCAATCATCCAGATTTCCTGGGGCTATTTGCTTGTGTGCCAGCAAGAACTCGCAGATTTTATAGTAAGATATAGGCAAAATCAAGTGACAATACGCGCCTTTTGGCAGGACAAATGATGCAAGACGAAACCACCTCCATCTCGCTCTCGCTCCACCAGCAAATTCAACAGATATGCAGCCAACTGGAATCCATCGCGCAAGCGCTGGAAGACCCATCCTCGCGAGATGTGCAACAGACAATCGCCCAGCTCACTCGCCTGACCGGGGCGCTCAATCTGGTGGCCAGGCGCATCGCCGAGATCGAGGAAGAACGGCGCGAACTGCGCGCCCTCGCTCGCATAGGAGGCGTGGTCAACTCCTCCCTCAAACTCGACGAGGTGCTGCGCATCGTCATGGACACCATTATCCGCCTGACGGGCGCCGAGCGCTGCTTTCTGATGCTCAAAGACCAAAACGGCGAATTGCAGATCCAGATCGCCCGCAACTGGGAGCGCGAAACAATCGACACGCAGGACGCCGCCATCAGCCATACCGTCGCCAACCGTGTCGCCCAGGGGGGAGAGCCCATTCTCACTACCAACGCCCAGGAAGACCCGCGCTTTGACGGACAGGCCAGCGTGGTGGCCTACAGCCTGCGCTCCATCCTGTGCGTCCCTCTGAAAGTGAAAGACGAAATTACGGGGGTGATTTACGCCGATAATCGTATTCGCGCCGGCCTGTTCACCGAATCCGACCGCGATTTGCTGGCCGCATTCGCCAACCAGGCCGCGGTTGCCATTGAAAATGCCCGCTTATTCGAATCCGTGCAACGCACGCTGGCCGAAGTCACCGAGCTAAAGAACTTAATGGACAATGTGTTCGCCTCAGTCGCCAGCGGGGTGATCACTACGGATATCCAACACAAAATCACGCTGATCAACCAGGCCGCAGAACGCATCCTGGCCCGCAAAGCCGCCAATTTATTACAACAGCCGCTGGCCAAGAGCCTGCCAGAACTGGCCGCCGTGCTCGAAGAACCCATACGAGCGGTCGAACAGGCCAACAAAACGATCGTCGATATGGAAATCTCTCCCTCCCTGCCGCCGCGCGGGCCGGTGCATCTGCGCTTCAGTCTCTCCCCGCTCAGGGATGCCTCTCAATCTACCCAGGGCGTAGCCATTGTAGTGGACGACATCACCGACAGGAAACGGCTCGAGGCCCAACGCCGGCTGTTCGAGCGCATGGTCTCTCCGGCAGTGATTGAGCAGCTCAACCCGGACGAACTCCGGCTGGGCGGCGACCGCGTCGAAATCACCGCTTTGTTCGCCGATATCCGCGGTTTCACGCACTTCAGCGAAAGCCTGCCCCCAGAGGAACTGGTCACCATCCTCAACCGCTACCTGGCCGCGGCGGCGGAAGCCATCCTGGCACAGGAGGGCACGGTGGACAAGTTTATGGGCGATGCCGTGATGGCCTGGTTCAACGCCCCCATTCCACAACCCGACCACACCTTGCGCGCCGTGCGCGCCGCCCTGGGTATCCGTGACGCGATCCAGAACCTGTACAAAGAACTGCCCCCCGAGAGACACCTGAGCTTTGGGGTGGGCATCCACTTCGGCGAAGCCGTGCTCGGCCTGGTGGGCACAGAAAAACGCCTGGACTACACCGCCATCGGCGACAGTGTGAACACCGCCAAGCGCATCCAGGAAAACGCGCGCGCCAATCAGATTTTAATCAGCGACACGGCATACCAGCAGGTGAAAGACCGGGTGAGAGTACGTCCGGCCGCGCCCATTCACGCGAAAGGCAAGAGCCACCCCCTGGTCGTTCATGAGATCATCGGCGAGAGATAAGCGCGCCCTCTGGCAGAGGCCAATCCATTCAGTCGGGGAATAGCAAAGGAACGAACACCACCAGCGAAGTCCCCCACCCCAGATAAAGGTTCGTTCCCCATGAGAAAGCCGCTTGCAGCGCGCTCACCCAATCGGAAGCGCTGTTTCTCCACTGCGCCAGCAGAAAGCGTAGCAGGATCACAATATTGATCAAATTCCAGCCAATGACGGTCAGCCGGTTACGCGTCAGGCCGCCATCGAAGGTGCGATACACAACCGCTGAGAGAGCATACAACCCAATCACCACACCCAGCAAAGCCAGAGCAAGCACCCCTCGTCGCAACCAGAGGCGGAGCACCGGGGAGAGATTCTCTGGATGCACCGGCGTGACTCCGATCAGCAGCCCGACCTGGGCAAACAACAACACATTGTAAACAATCAACACATCGCGCTGCTGGAACGGCTCAAAGAAGCGAAAAGGGACAAACAGCAGAAACACAATCAACACCACCAGCGCAAGCGCCAGCATCAGACGCAACAGCGTTGCCAGAAAGCCGCTCAACCCTCGCCCGAACTGCTGGGCCTCGGGTAAACGCCCAGGGTCATAGATGGTCGCTACACTCATCACAGCGACCATTCCCGCGCCCCCGGCAAAGATCAGGCGAAAAACGACTTCCGGGATATCCACACCCAGCGTTTCAAACAAGCCAAACGTAATGGCCGCCAGCACACCCCCGAAAATCACATACAACCCCGCGGCCACAACCGCCTCCACCGACTTGGACAGGAAGGCAAAACGCCGTCGCGGCGGCGACCCCAGGCCCAACACACCGATTCCTGTTGCCGCCCAGGCCATCAACGGCAAATGGAATACCATCAATGTCAGATAGCCCTCCCGTCCTTCCCGCGAGGGCAACCCCCCCGAAAGCAACACCACCAGCACACACAGCCCAAGCAACGCCGCCCCACCCCACAGGGTCCGGCGCATCTGCTGCCGATCAATGACTTTCAAAAAACCGCCCACAAACCCCGCCGCCAGCGGCGCCCAGAACAGGGCCAGGTAAGGCATAACGCCATGCAGCAGCAGGTTTTCATCGGAAAGCGCCCAAAAGACCAGCCCGCTGAGGATACTGAACAACAAAGCCGCGCCCCAATGCTGCAGCGAACGCCTCTCATCGCCCTGCCCCTCGTCCGCCGCATCCAAACGATAATGCCAGGCCGCCAGGAGCAAATTATCCTGTTCCTGCATAAAGAGGGCCTCCACGGCCTGACGAAACGCGTCCTGCTCACCGGCCTGCACAGCGCGGCGGTAGCAGAGCTCCAGAGCACGCGGGTCATTCCGCGCGGCAACAATCTCCTCCTGGTAATCCACGGGAGCCTCCCGCTTCAATCTTCCAACACGTGGCGATATTTCGACGCCAGCAAAGCCGGCGTGCCGCCGGTGTGCCAGAACAACACAGTTTCATGAGAGGAGAAAAACCCTTTGCGGATCAAGTCAATCATCCCGCCAGCGGCGCGCC
Source organism: Anaerolineae bacterium (assembly GCA_003694235.1). Taxonomy (GTDB): domain Bacteria; phylum Chloroflexota; class Anaerolineae; order Anaerolineales; family UBA11858; genus J130. Next base: position 1,400 of record RFKO01000138.1, on the reverse strand, counting down.
CGGTGTACACAGGGTCCACCAGCAAACCCTCATAGCGGGCGAACAATTGCACGGCCTCGCGGTCACGGGCGTTCATCACCCCATATCCTTCGCCGGTGTATCCGGCATCCACAAAAATTTCATCAGCGGAAAATGAGACATCTTCACCCAACAGGCGAGCCGTCTCTGTGGCCAGCCGCGCCACCCGTTCTTTCAACACAGATTCCGGCTCATCCACGCTGATGCCCAGAATGCGCCCTTCAAAACCGAACAGGCGCGCGCCGGCGACCATGCCCGCCTGTGTGCCACCCGAGGAGGAGGGAAACACCACCCAGTCTGCTTCCACTCCCTGTGAGACCAGCTCCTGCATGGCAAAGGCATACCCCGCCGCGCCCGTAGCATTCGATCCACCGTAGGGAATGAAATATGGCTTGCGTCCTTGCTCACGAGCAGCCTCAAATGCGGCTTGCAGGTCGTCGTGACGAGTCTCCCAACTGCGCGCCCACACCACTTCTGCGCCCAGCAGCAAATCCAGCAGGTAATTTCCCGAAGGCGACTCCTGAGGGTTTCCTACCAGCACCAGAATGCAGTCCAGACCGAGGCGCGCAGCCGCCGCGGCAGTCTGCCGACAATGATTGGACTGAACCGCGCCGGCGGTCACCAGCGTGCGCGCGCCCTGGGCCAGCGCCTCAGCGACCAGATACTCCAGCTTGCGCGTCTTGTTTCCACCGAAAGCCAGACCGGTCTGATCGTCTCGCTTAATCAACAATCGCGGCCCGCCGAGGTGAGCGCTCAAACGAGGCATCTCCTCAATCGGTGTAGGCAGATGGGCAATTTCGATACGCGGAAGGGATTTCATAAGCCACTCTCCTTAAATCAATCTGATCCACGAAGTGCACGAAGACACACGAATTGTTCTCTGTGCCTCCTCACTGCCCTTCTTAGATTCAATAGCCAGTTTCATCAAACCGGATCCACGAAGTGCACGAAGGCACACGGATTCTTTCTTTGTGCTTCTTCACAACCATCCTCAGATTCAATACACAAAGCGCTTCCATTCCAATTTCCCGGAACTTCCAAAGTTTATCAACAACCCAACACGCATTCCCGTGGCTTTCAAATAATTGATGATTTGCGCTTCTTCTCTCCCGGTGAGTTTATCCAATGCCTTAAGTTCAACAACAATCTGGTCATAACAAACCAGATCAGCAACATAGTACGTTTGCAAAATCCGGCCCTTATACCTGATATTCAACCTCACCTGGTTTTCAAAGGGGATACCACGGGTAGCCAGTTCTAACTGAAGTGCCTCTTGATACACCGCTTCAAGAAATCCGGCGCCAAGTTCTCGATGAACCTCAATGGCGGCCCCTATGATAGCATAGACTTCATCTTTCAAGATCAAATTCACCATCACGCGC